>JBIIPF010000209.1:0-3722 GCA_044342755.1 Limnohabitans sp.
CCATGCGCGATGGCCGGCAACAAACGGGCTTGCAAATCGATCAGCACCAATTGGCTTTGTTCAGCATCGAGCAACATGGCTTAAATCCTCACCACCACGCGGCCCCGCACCAGACCTGCCATCAAGGCTTGGGCTTTTTCAGCGGCGCGTTCCAAGTCCACTTCTTCGATCATGCTTTCCAGCTTGGCCATGTCCAGGTCTTGCGCCAAGCGGTCCCAGGCTTGTTGGCGCAAAGCCAACGGGGCCATGACCGAATCCACGCCAATCAATCGCACGCTGCGCAAAATGAAAGGCATGACCGTGGACGGCAGATCGAAGCCTTGTGCCAATCCACAGGCGGCCACCGCACCGCCATAACGGGTTTGCGCCAACGCATTGGCCAGAGTGTGGGAGCCCACAGCGTCCACCACGCCCGCCCAACGTTCTTTTTGCAGCGGTTTGCCAGCGGCAGACAACTCGGCACGGTCGATCAAACTTTGCGCGCCCAAGCTTTTCAAATAGCCTTCTTCGTTGGTTTTGCCGGTGGCGGCCACCACCTGATAGCCCAGCTTGGCCAGCAAAGCGATGGCCACGCTGCCCACGCCGCCGGTGGCCCCGGTCACCAAGATCTCGCCGCTGCCGGGCTTGACGCCTTGCTGCTCTAAGGCCATGACGCAGAGCATGGCGGTGTAGCCGGCGGTGCCAATCGCCATGGCATGACGAGGCGTGAAAGCAGCGGGCAGTTTCACCAACCAGTCGCCCTTGAGTTTGGCTTGTTCGGCCAGACAGCCCCAATGGGTTTCACCCACGCCCCAGCCGTTGTGCACAAAGGCGTCGCCAGCTTTCCAATGGGGGTGGCTTGAAGAAATGACCGTGCCCGCGCCGTCAATGCCTGCCACCATGGGCCACTGGCGCACCACTGGGCTTTTGTTGGTGATGGCCAAGCCATCTTTGTAATTCAGTGTGGAGTAGGCCACCCGCACATGGACGTCGCCTTCAGGCAATTGGCTTTCGTCCACTGGTTGGACAGATGCATTGAATTGGGGTTCTTTGTGAAGCATGAGTGCACGAAACATGGCCATCCTTGAGTTTGACTTTGGAAAAACATGGATTGTGCGTCAGGCCATGCCCCTTTTTTGAGGTGTTTAGAATACGCCCTATGCACCGTTTCTTATTCATTCTGTTGATGAGCTGTGGCTTGGTCCACGCCACGCCATCATCGCCCCCTGCGGACGAGCTAGAAAGCTTGCTGGCTGAGCGCGGTTTGGTGGCGCAATTCACGCAGATGGGTCAAACGGTGGGCAACCAAGCTTCCGACTTGGTGGTGAATGCCATGGGTTATCTGGGCGTGCCCTACAAACGCGGTGGCAACAGCAGTGCTGGCTTTGACTGCAGTGGTTTCGTTCGTGCCATGTATCAAAGCACCCTTGGCTTGGTGCTGCCCCACAATGCCAAAGCCCAAGCGGCGGCCACCGAAAAAATCGACCGCTCCGAATTGCAACCCGGTGATCTGGTTTTCTACAACACCTTGCGCAAAGCCTTCAGCCATGTGGGCATCTACATTGGCGAAGGCAAGTTCATCCACTCGCCCCGCAGCGGTGGCCAAGTGCGGATTGAAAACATGAACGATGCCTACTGGGTCAAGCGTTTCAATGGCGCACGCCGCGTCAACCCCGAGACACCTACCGCTGAAGCCCATCTGCGCTGAAGCCTTGCTGCAACCGCTGCTGTCGCGGTTGTTTTCCCCCTGATTGAACTGAAAGCGACTTCATGTCAGAGCCGATCCTGATTGCGCGCAGTGGCACCGCCGACTGCTTTTTGTTGCCCGAATTGGCCAACCGCCACGGCCTCATCACTGGAGCCACGGGCTCTGGCAAAACGGTTACTTTGCAAACCATGGCCGAGGGCTTGTCCCGCATCGGCGTACCGGTCTTCATGGCCGACGTCAAAGGGGACCTGACCGGCATGAGCCAAGCGGGCAAGTTGTCCGACAAGATGGCTGCCATTTTGAAAGAACGCGGTCTGGACACGCCCGCTTTTGCCGCCAGCCCCGTCACGTTGTGGGACGTGTTTGGTCAACAAGGCCACCCAGTGCGCGCCACGGTCAGTGACATGGGGCCACTGTTGTTGGCGCGCATGCTCCATTTGAACGACACCCAAGCTGGCGTGTTGAACCTGGTGTTCAAAATTGCCGACGACAACGGGTTGCTGCTGCTCGATTTGAAAGACCTGCGCGCCATGCTCCAGCATGTGGGCGAGAACGCCAAAGACTTCACCACCGAGTACGGCAACATCAGTGCCGCCAGCGTGGGCGCGATTCAGCGCGGTTTGTTGCAAATTGAGGCGCAAGGCGGCGACCAGTTTTTTGGCGAGCCCATGCTTGACATCCACGACTTCATGCAAACCGATGGCCAAGGCCATGGTCTGGTGAACATCTTGGCAGCTGACAAATTGATGAACTCGCCCCGGCTTTACGCCACGTTCTTGCTCTGGATGTTGTCCGAGTTGTTCGAGCAACTGCCCGAAGTGGGGGACTTGGACCAACCCAAGCTGGTGTTCTTTTTTGATGAAGCCCATTTGCTGTTCAACGAAGCACCCAAGGTGTTGGTCGAGCGCATTGAGTTGGTGGTGCGCTTGGTGCGCTCCAAAGGCGTGGGCGTGTATTTCGTCACACAAAACCCCTTGGACATTCCCGACAGCGTGTTGGCGCAATTGGGCAACCGGGTGCAACACGTGTTGCGGGCCTTCACCCCGCGCGATCAAAAAGCGGTGGCTGCCACGGCGCAAACCATGCGGCCCAAAGCGGGACTGGATGTGGAAGCCGCCATCACCGATTTGGGCGTGGGCGAGGCCTTGGTGAGTTTGCTGGACAAGAAAGGCCGACCCGCAGAAACCGAACGGGTGTTCATCTTGCCACCTGGCAGCCAATTGGGCCCTGTCAGTTCCGAGCAACGCCAAGCGCTGCTGGCCCGTTCGCTGGTGGCTGGTGTTTATGAAAAAACCATCGACCGCGAATCGGCCTACGAACAAATCAAGGGACGCGCACCGGCCATGGACCAAGCAGCGGTGAGCCAAGCCCAACAACAAGTGCAACAAGCGGGTGCGCCTGCCGAAGGCAGCAGTTGGACGGCTGGTGTGTCGGACATTTTGTTTGGCAGCACGGGGCCGCGCGGGGGACGGCACGATGGCGTCGCCCAGTTGGTGGTGAAAAGCGCGGTGCGCACCGTGGGCTCAGCGATTGGCCGCGAGATAGTGCGTGGCGTCCTGGGGGGCTTGTTGGGTGGTGGTGGACGGCGTCGATAAGGCCCTTGATCAATCAATTTATTTGATTGGCTTCGTCAAAATTCTTTCATAGTTTTGTTCAAAGGGGCACTAAACTGCCCGCCATGTCCACAGAAACCACTCTGCCCGCAGCCCGCTACACCTTGCCCGCCATCGTCTTGCACTGGCTGTTGGGATTGGCTTTGCTCGGTATGTTTGGCATCGGTTTGTACATGACGGACTTGCCCATCTCACCCCTGCGCTTGAAGCTCTACAACTGGCACAAATGGGCGGGCATCACCGTGCTGACGCTGTCGTTGTTGCGCTTGGTGTGGCGTTTGACGCATCGCCCACCCGCATTGCCGGATGCCTTGGTACAGGCCATGCCAGCCTGGCAGCGTGTAGCGCACCACGCCACGCACCATGCGCTCTATGCTTTGTTTTTCATCGTGCCCTTGGTCGGCTGGGCCTACAGCTCAGCT
>JBIIPF010000016.1:0-14588 GCA_044342755.1 Limnohabitans sp.
TGATATTGGCCGGCTACAAAGACCGCATGGACACCTTCTTTCAATCCAACCCAGGTATGAATTCACGTATTGCACACCACATTGAATTCCCTGATTACGCCGAAGATGAGTTGGCGAAGATCGCTCATCACATGCTGGAGTTCCAAAATTACAAATTGGATGAGGAGGCCCAACTCGCCTTTGAACGCTATTTGCAATTGCGCAAACAGCAACCTCATTTTGCCAATGCCCGAAGTGTTCGCAATGCACTAGAGCGAGCCCGCTTGCGACAAGCCAGCCGCTTGTTTGCCAACCCCCATCAAGCGTTGACCGCAGAAGATTTGTCTACTTTGCGCGCCCAAGATATTTTGGCGAGTCGCGTTTTCCAAACCACGAAGGCAAGCTCATGAGCCATTTGAAGGCCCTGATTTTTGACGTTGATGGCACCTTGGCCGATACCGAGCTGGTTCACATGACCTCCTTCAACCAAGCCTTTGCTGATGAAGGCTTGGATTGGCATTGGGATGTGGCTCTGTACACAGAATTGCTGAAAATCTCGGGTGGCAAAGAACGGATGCGGCACTATTGGATGCAGCGTCACCCCGACATGAAGGTGATCGATGGGGGCGCACTCAATGACACGATCGAGCGTTTGCACGCTATCAAAACAGCAGCTTACGAAGCGGCTGTGCAGCAAGGCCACGTTCAATTGCGTCCTGGTGTGTTGGGTTTGATTGAAGCGGCCCATGCTGAAGGATTGCGATTGGCAATTGCTACCACCACCTCGCCGGTCAATATTGCCGTGCTTTTGCGCGGAGCCATCGGCCCCAACTGGAAAGACCTGTTTGTGGTGATAGAGGACGCTTCGACGGCACCGAAGAAAAAACCACATCCTCAGGTTTACACCCAAACCTTGACGCGTTTGGGCTTGCCTGCCAAAGCCTGCTTGGCGTTTGAAGATTCCAACAACGGATTGCAAGCAGCCATGGGCGCAGGCCTGGCCACCATCATCACACCAACCAGTTTCACTGCAGACCAAGACTTCAAGGGCGCGGCTGAGCTGTTGCCCGATTTGGATGGCGTGGGCTTGGCGCAGTTGCGAGCATGGCATGCGCAAACCAACCATCAGACAGGATGAACAGATGCCATTGCGCAACCGAACCACTTTGACACAGTATTTGATTCAAGAGCGTCGACGCTTTCCCGACTCCAAGGGAGACTTCAATGCGTTGATCTTGGATGTGGCCTTGGCTTGCAAAGCCATCGCCCGCGCTGTAGCAATGGGTGAATTGGGTGGTCTGTATGGGGACCATGCGCCTGAAGCTGGTGGCTCCATCAATGTGCAAGGTGAAACACAAAAGAAACTGGATGTTTTGAGCAATGACTTGTTTGTTCGAATGAACCAGTGGGGCGGCCATTTGGCTGGCATGGCGTCGGAGGAAATGTCCGAGCCCTATCAAATTCCGTCTCAACATCCTCGCGGCAAATACCTGTTGGTGTTTGATCCTCTGGATGGCTCTAGCAATATTGATGTGAATGTCTCGGTGGGCAGTATTTTTTCAGTCTTGCGCGCGCCGCAAGAAGCGATAGACAACGGTCGTGACATCACTGAGCAAGATTTTTTGCAAACCGGGGCCACTCAAGTAGCCGCTGGCTACGCGCTTTATGGCCCCACCACCATGTTGGTGCTGACCGTGGGGAATGGCGTGGTGGGATTCACGCTGGATCCGAATTTGGGCGAGTACATGCTGACCCACCCGGCCCTCAAAGTACCCGAAGACACGCAAGAATTTGCCATCAATGCGTCCAACAGCCGTTTTTGGGAATCACCCATCAAGCGTTATGTGGATGAATGTTTGGCTGGCAAATCGGGGCCGCGGGGCAAAGATTTCAACATGCGTTGGATTGCCAGCATGGTGGCCGAGGCGCACCGCATTTTGATGCGTGGTGGTGTTTTCATGTACCCCCGCGATACCAAAGATCCAAGCAAAGCGGGACGCCTGCGCTTGCTGTACGAGGCCAACCCGATTGGCATGGTCATGGAGCAGGCTGGTGGCAGAGCCAGCACGGGACGCGAGCCGATGCTTTCGGTCCAGCCAAGTGATTTACATCAGCGTATTGGTTTGGTGTTTGGTTCTAAAAACGAAGTAGAGCGGATTGAGCAATACCACCGAGAACCGCTTGAAAAAGAACACAACACGCCGCTGTTTGCCGAGCGAACCTTGTTTCGCGATTGATTGATTACTGAAAGTCTGAGCCATGTCTGTCAAACACCCCATCATTGCCATCACCGGTTCGTCAGGTGCCGGTACCACCTCGGTGACCCGCACCTTTGAAAATATTTTTCGGCGTGAAAAGGTCACCGCTGCCATCATCGAGGGTGACAGCTTTCACCGCTTCGACCGCTTAGAGATGCGCAAAAGAGCGGCCGAGGCTGAAAAGCAGGGAAATAACAATTTCAGCCACTTTGGTCCGACCACGAACTTGTTCTCGGAGTTGGAAACCTTGTTTCGCACCTATGGCGAATCTGGCACCGGCAAGCGCCGCAAATATCTGCATGACCATGAAGAAGCCGCGCCTTACAAGCAAGAGCCCGGCACCTTCACACCCTGGGAAGATGTGCCCAATGGCACTGACTTGTTGTTCTACGAAGGTCTGCATGGCGCTGTGGTCACGCCTGAAGTGAACATTGCGCAGCACCCTGATTTGTTGATTGGCGTGGTGCCTGTCATCAACTTGGAGTGGATCCAAAAGCTTTGGCGCGACAAGTCCAAGCGCGGCTACAGCACAGAGGCTGTCACTGACACCATCTTGCGTCGCATGCCCGACTATGTGAACTACATCTGCCCCCAGTTCGCCCACACCCACGTCAATTTCCAGCGAGTGCCTTGTGTGGACACATCAAATCCGTTCATCGCCCGTGAGATTCCTGCCCCCGACGAAAGCTTTGTCGTGATCCGTTTTGCCAACCCCAAGGGCATCGACTTCCCCTATTTGCTCAACATGATCCATGACTCCTTCATGTCGCGTGCCAACACCGTGGTGGTGCCCGGCGGCAAGATGGAACTGGCCATGCAACTCATCTTCACGCCCTTTGTGTGGCGCATGATGGAACGGCAGAAAAAGGCCTGAGGCCACCCCTTTTTATCCACTGGAGAATTTCATGGCCCTGGTTTCTTTGCGCCAAGTTTTAGATCACGCTGCCGAACACGGCTATGGCGTTCCGGCTTTCAATGTCAACAACCTCGAGCAAGTGCAGGCCATCATGGAGGCGGCGCAAGAAACCCACAGCCCGGTCATCTTGCAAGCCTCGGCCGGTGCGCGCAAATACGCGGGCGAAGCCTATCTGCGGCATTTGGTGTTGGCGGCCATCGAAACACATCCGGATATTCCTGTGGTGATGCACCAAGACCATGGCGTCTCACCAGCGGTGTGCCAACAGTCGATTCGCTCGGGCTTCTCCAGCGTGATGATGGATGGCTCGCTCATGCAAGACGGCAAAACACCAGCCTCGTATGACTACAACGTGGACGTGACGCGCCGCGTGTGCGAAATGGCCCATGCGGTGGGCGTGTCGGTGGAAGGCGAGCTGGGTTGCTTGGGCTCGCTCGAAACCGGCGAAGCCGGCGAAGAAGACGGCATTGGCGCTGTGGGCAAGTTGACCCACGACATGTTACTGACCGACCCGGTGCAAGCCAAAGATTTTGTCGAACGCACCGGCGTTGACGCTTTGGCGATTGCGATTGGCACCAGCCATGGCGCTTACAAGTTCACCCGCAAGCCCACCGGCGACATTTTGGCTATGGACCAGATTGTGGCCATTCACAACAACATTCCCAACACCCACCTGGTGATGCACGGCTCTAGCAGCGTGCCCCAAGAGTGGTTGGCCATCATTCGTGAATTCGGTGGCGACATCAAAGAAACCTATGGCGTGCCGGTGGAGGAAATTCAGCGCGGCATCCGCTCGGGCGTGCGCAAGGTCAACATCGATACCGACATCCGCTTGGCCATGACCGGCGCGATGCGCCAGGCGTTTGCCCAAGACCGCAGCGAGTTTGATCCGCGCAAGGCCTTGATTGCCGCCCGCAAAGCCGCACGCGGCATTTGCAAAGCACGTTTTGAAGCCTTTGGCTGTGCCGGCCATGCCCACCATATCAAACCCGTTTCCCTCGACAACATGGCCAGCCGCTACGCCTGATCTCTTTTTTAACATTCATTTTTTGGAATCAATTTCATGCTGAACAAAGTCACTCCAGCCCTCATGGCCTTTCCTGCCCAATCTGATGTGTCTCAGAGCGACCCGCACCTGTGGGCGGCGGTGTTGCAAGAGGCCCATCGTCAGGAGCAGCACATCGAATTGATTGCTTCTGAAAATTACACCAGTCCGGCCGTCATGCGCATGCAAGGCTCTATCCTCACCAACAAGTATGCTGAAGGCTACCCTGGCAAGCGTTACTACGGCGGGTGTGAATTTGTCGACATCGTTGAACAACTGTGCATTGACCGACTCAAAGAGCTTTACGGTGCGAATTTCGCCAACGTGCAGGCCAATTCCGGTTCGCAAGCCAATCAAGCCGTGTTTTTGGCTTTGCTGCAACCGGGTGACACGATCATGGGCATGAGCCTGGCCGAAGGCGGACACTTGACCCACGGCATGCACTTGAACATGAGTGGCAAATGGTTCAATGTCGTGAGCTACGGCTTGAATGCTGCTGAAGAAATTGATTATGAAGCCATGGAGCGCATGGCGCATACCCACAAACCCAAGCTGATCATTGCGGGCGCCTCTGCCTATTCGTTGAAGATTGATTGGGAAAAATTTGCCCAAGTGGCCAAAAGCATAGGTGCTTATTTGATGGTGGACATGGCCCACTATTCGGGGTTGATTGCGGGTGGCGCCTACCCCAACCCCATGCCTTTTGCCGATGTCGTGACCTCGACGACGCACAAGAGCTTGCGCGGCCCACGCGGAGGCATCATCCTCACCAACAGTGAAGAGATGGCCAAAAAAATCAACAGCGCTGTCTTCCCGGGCATGCAAGGTGGCCCCTTGATGCATGTCATCGCTGGCAAGGCCACTGCCTTTCATGAGGCCTTGCAGCCAGCCTTCAAAGCCTATCAACAACAGGTCTTGTTGAATGCAGACACCTTGGCCAAAACCTTGGTTGAACGCGGCTTGCGCATTGTCAGTGGTCGTACGGAAAGCCATGTGATGTTGGTCGATTTGCGCGCCAAAGGCATCACCGGCAAAGCCGCTGAGCTGGCCTTGGGCCAGGCCCACATCACTTGCAATAAAAACGGTATTCCCAACGACCCCGAAAAACCCATGGTCACCAGTGGTATCCGTTTGGGCACCCCGGCCATGACCACGCGTGGTTTTGGTCAAGAGCAAGCGCGCATGACTGCGCACCTGATTGCTGATGTGCTGGAAGCGCCTGACGATGCCCAGCACATCGCCAAAGTGCGCACCAAGGTGGCCGAGTTGGTGGCACCGTTCCCCGTTTATGGCGACAGTGTTTTGCATCCCTGATGCACGCAATGGCGGTTTAAGTTAGTCAAAGGTGGTTTTTTAAATTCAAAGGGAGTTCTCATGGCTGGTCGTAATTTTTTGTTTGTCCCCGGTCCTACCAATGTGCCTGAACGCATCCAACGCGCCATGATGGTGTCGATGGAAGACCATCGTTCGCCCAACTTTCCGCACCTGACCCACACCATCATGGCTGGGCTCAAGGACATTTTCAGGTCCAAGAACGGCACGCCGTTCATCTTTCCTTCATCAGGTACAGGATGTTGGGAGGCGGCACTCACCAACACTTTGTCGCCCGGCGACAAAGTGCTGGCGGCACGCTTTGGCCAATTCAGCCATTTGTGGATCGACATGTGCCAACGCCTCGGTCTGGATGTGCACATCGTTGAATGCGATTGGGGCACGGGCGTGCCCTTGCAACAGTTCGCGGATATTTTGAAAAGCGATACACAGCACAGCTTCAAAGCTGTGCTGGCTTGTCACAATGAAACCGCCACTGGCGTGACATCAGACATCGCGGGCGTGCGCGAAGCCTTGGATGATGCAGCGCATCCTGCGCTTTTGTTTGTCGATTGCGTCTCTTCCTTAGGCTGTATCGATTTTCGTTTCGACGAATGGGGTGTGGACATGGCGGTCAGTGGATCGCAAAAAGGCCTGATGTTGCCCGCTGGTTTGGGTATTTTGTGCACCAGCGAGAAAGCTTTGGCGATGCACAAAACAGCGCAACTCAAGCGTGCTTACTTTGATTTGCAAGACATGCTGCAAAGCAACGCCACAGGCTATTTTCCATACACCCCCGCTTTGCCATTGATGTACGGACTGATCGAGTCCATGAAGATGATCCAGGAAGAGGGCTTGGACAATGTGTTTGCCCGACACCACTACTTGGCGGAGGGCGTGCGAGCTGCCGTGACCTTGGGTTGGCAACTCAAATTGTGTGCAGCCGAAGCCAAATGGCATTCGGATACCGTCACGGCCGTGATGTTGCCGCAAGGCATTGCAGGCACGGAAGTGATTGCCCGGGCTTACCGTCGCTACAACTTGTCGCTAGGCGGTGGACTGTCTAAAGTAGCTGGTAAGCTTTTCCGTATTGGCCACTTGGGCGACATGAATGAAGTTCATTTGATGGCGGCCATCAATGGTGCTGAAATGGCCATGCTCGATTGCGGCGTAGCGGTTGCGCCGGGTAGCGGCGCTGCAGCCGCAGGCAATTACTGGCGCAGCCATGCAGCACCTGAAAGCTTGGGCGCCCCTCATATCAGCAAGGACGAACATGCAAAAAATCGTATTTCTGGACAGGCAATCATTAAGAGCTGAGCTGCGTCAACCAGCTTTCTTGCACGAATGGGTTGAGCATGTGCAAACCCGACCCGATGAAGTGGTCGAGCGTTTGCAACATGCCACGGTTGCCATCAGCAACAAAGTACCCATTCGTCGAGAAACGCTGGCGCAACTGCCGCATCTCAAGCTGATCGCCATGGCCGCAACAGGCTATGACGTGATTGACACACAGGCCTGCCAAGAACACGGCGTGGCCGTGGTGAACATTCGCAATTACGCGGTGCACACTGTGCCCGAGCATGCGTTTGCATTGATCTTCGCCTTGCGTCGAAACCTGATGGCCTACCGAGACGATGTCCTGCATGGGCGCTGGCAGAAAGAAGAGCAGTTTTGCTTCTTTGACCACCCGATCAGTGATTTGCATGGCAGCACCTTGGGTATTTTCGGTGAAGGCGTCCTCGGCCAAGCCACGGCCAACATTGCCCGTGCTTTGGGCATGAAGGTGTTGTTTGCAGACCATGCGCCGCCCAAGGCTGCTGGTGTTGAGTTTGTGCCTGCCGAGCAGGTGTTTGCTGAATCAGACATCATCTCTTTGCATTGCCCTTTGACACCTGCCTCGCGCAACTTCATCGGCATGCCCCAACTGAAACAAATGAAGCGCAGCGCTTTGCTCATCAATACTTCGCGTGGTGGATTGGTTGACGAACAAGCCTTGAAAGAAGCTTTGCAAACGGGTGTGATTGCGGGTGCTGGTTTTGATGTTTTGACGCAGGAGCCCCCCCGCGATGGCAATCCATTGTTGGACATTCGTTCGCCCAACTTCATTCTGACGCCGCATGTGGCCTGGGCTTCTCAACAAGCCATGCAGTTTTTGGCCGATCAACTCATCGACAACATCGAGGCCTTTGTCAACAACACGCCGCAAAACCGCGTCGTTTGAACCGTCGCCCCACGGACATTCAGTCCTTGGCGGCGGTTTTTTGCAATGCCAGTTCGTACAAGCGGTTGCGCGGTGCGCCGCTGATCTCGGCGGCGAGCTTGACCGCTGTTTTGACTGGCAACTCGGACAACAACAGCGCCAACACCCGTTCAGCGTCGGCCAAGCTGCTGCTCGCTTGTGGCATGGGATGCAGCACCAAAGCGAATTCACCTTTGCTGCGCTGAGCCGAGGCCTTCAACCAAGCGCTGAACCCAGCGGCAGGCAGCAACGCTATTTCTTCAAATTGTTTGGTCAGTTCTCGACCAACGGTGAGTGGCCTTTGACCCAAAACCTCTAAGGCACTGGCCACCGCTTCAATGCGGTGCGGCGCCTCTAGAAACACTTGGGCCCGGGGCTCAGAAGCCATGGCTTGCACCGCCGCTTGGCGCTCGCTCGCTTTGCTGGACAAAAACCCCAAAAACACGAACTGTCCGTCGCCACCACATCCGCTTGCACTCAAGACAGTGGTCACGCTGCTGGCACCTGGAACAGGCATCACCGGTAAACCAGCCGCTTGCACCAAGGCCACCAAACGCGCTCCCGGGTCGCTGATGGCCGGTGTACCTGCATCACTTAAATAGACCACCCGTTGGCCTTGTTGCAGTCGCAAAATCACGTGCTCTGCAGCGCTGTTCTCGTTGTGTTGGTGCAGGGGCATCCAGGAGCCGCTCGGTTTGTCCAAGCCGTAGTTGCGCAACAGGCTTTGGCTATGGCGCGTGTCTTCGCAAGCCAGCACATCGGCAGCTTGCAACAAATGCAGGGTGCGCAAACCGATGTCGGCCAGGTTGCCAATGGGCGTGGCCAGCACGTACAAACAGCCACCTGGGTGGTCCTGTCCGGCGCAAGCTGCATTTGCAGCAGCCAACACAGTTTCGTAACGAGGATTCAATGAGCACCTTTCGACATGCACCGTTGCGATCCACCAAACAGCTGGGGGATGACGCTGAGGACCAGGCCTTGTCTTATTTGCAAGACCGCGGATTGCAACTGCTGGTGCGCAATTACCGCACACCTGGTCGTGGCGGCGGCGAGATAGACCTGATTGTGCGAGAGCCCAGCGGGACGGTGGTGTTCGTCGAGGTGAGAAGTCGGTCCGATCAACGCCATGGCGGCGCATTGGCCAGCATCAACAGGCGCAAACAACAGAGGATCGTGTTTGCTGCTCTGCATTATTTGCGCAACTGGCGGCAGTGGCCGCCGTGTCGCTTTGATGTGGTGGTGGTCGAGCATGGTTGTTTGGAGTGGCTTCGGGCGGCGTTTCATGACTGAAATTGATTGCACTGCTAACGGCGCTTGACATGAGGCAAAGGTATGATGATGGCATGTTAGAGCAACGCATTGAACAACAGTTCATCGACAGTGCTGATTTGAAATATCAAGCGGCGCAATCCTTGAGCAAGCCTCTGGCAGCTGCTGTGCAAGCACTTTTGGCGTGTGTCACCAGTGGCGGCAAGGTCTTGACCTGTGGCAACGGTGGTTCGGCTGCTGATGCGCAGCATTTCGCAGCTTTGTTTGTTGGGCATTTTGAGCGTGAGCGTCCCGAGTTGGGCGCGATTGCGCTCACCACAGACAGCTCCATCATCACGGCCATTGGCAATAACGACAGCTTCGACCAGATATTTGCCAAGCAGGTGCGCGCGCTGGGTCAACCCGGTGATGTTTTGTTGGCCATCTCCACCAGTGGCAATGCCAGCAATTTGCTCATGGCAATTGCTGCGGCCCACGAACGCGAGTTGTGTGTGATTGCGCTCACCGGCAAGGGGGGCGGCAGGATCGGTCAAACTTTGCGCGAAACAGATGTGCATGTGTGCGTACCGCACGAGCGCACTGCGCGCATTCGGGAGGTTCATTTGTTGGCATTGCATTGTTTGTGCGATGGGGTGGACAGTCAGTTGTTAGGTGAACAGGAGGTTCCAGAATGAAAATCAAACGTGTGAGCGCCATAGGCGGCGCTTTGTTGTTGAGCTTGAGTTTGAATGCATGTGCGCCATTGATGGTGGCGGGCTTTGCGGGTTCTGCCTTGGTGGCCAGCGACCGTCGAACCTCAGGCGCCCAGCTTGAGGATGAAACCATCGAGCTGCGCGGCTCCGCTCGGGTTCGAGACGCCCTGGGCGAAAAGGCCCATGTCAACGTCACCAGCTTTAATCGCCAAGTCTTGCTCACGGGTGAAGTCGCCAGCGAGCGCGACCGTCAAACCGTGGTGGGTTTGGTGGAAAAAATTGAAAACGTGCGCACCGTGGTCAACGAGTTGTCGATCACACCCATCAGCACCTTGAGCGAACGCTCCAATGACTTGCTGATCACGGCCAAGGTCAAGGGCAGCCTGGTCGACAGCCGGGACCTGTTTGCCAATTCCTTCAAGGTCGTGACCGAGCGTGGCACCGTTTACTTGATGGGCCGTGTGACCCAGCGCGAAGCGTCCAGCGCCACCAACGTGATTCGCAATGTGAATGGCGTCAACAAAGTGGTGCGCTTGTTTGACATCATCACCGAAGAGGAGTTGCGCAACTTGTTGCCGCCACCGCCACCGCCGGAAAAGCCAGCGGACAGCAGCAAACCCAAAAGCTGAAACTCTCAGGATTCAAACCAAAGCCACCTGCAGGTGGCTTTGGTGTTTTAGCGCAGCCGCTTGACCAGGCTGGAGGTGTCCAATCGGTTCCCGCCAGCGGCTTGCACATCGGCATAAAACTGGTCCACCAAAGCAGTGACTGGCACCCGCGCCCCATTGCGTTTGGCCTCGTCCATGACCAGCCCCAAGTCTTTGCGCATCCAATCCACCGCAAAGCCAAAGTCGAATTTGTCGGCCACCATGGTTTTGCCCCGGTTGTCCATTTGCCAGCTTTGCGCTGCGCCCTTGCCAATCACGTCCAACACCTGCTCCATGTTCAACCCGGCTTTCATGCCAAAGGCCATGCCTTCGCTCAGTGCTTGCAGCAGACCGGCAATGCAAATTTGATTGACCATTTTGGTGAGTTGGCCTGCGCCACTTTCGCCCATCAAGGTGACCGCCTTGGAGTAGGCCATGGCCACAGGCTTCATGCGATCAAACGCCGCCGCCTCTCCACCGCACATCACCGTCAACAAGCCATTGATGGCACCCGCTTCGCCACCAGATACCGGGGCATCAACAAAATGCACACCCAGCGCTTTGGCCGCGGCGAACAATTCACGCGCGACTTTGGCCGAGGCGGTGGTGTGGTCCACCAACACCGCATCTGCTTTCATACCAGCCAAGGCGCCATCGGCACCCAGCATGACGGCGCGCAAATCGTCATCGTTGCCGACGCAGCAAAACACCATGTCCGCACCTACGGCAGCTTGCCGAGGAGTGGGTGCGCTGTGTTGCTTGGGGAACTCGGCGCACCAGTCGGTGGCTTTGGCGGGGTTGCGGTTGTACACCGTGACATGGTGTCCTGCCAAGGCCAGATGCCCGGCCATCGGGTAGCCCATGACACCCAGGCCAATGAAGGCGACTTTGGTGGGTGTAGAGGCTTCGTAAGTTTTGGGGTTGGTGCGTGCCATGTACAGCTTTCAAACAGAGAAGACGTGCATCTTAGGGGCATTGCCCAACCAGTTGGTGCGGTGTCTTATGTGGCGTGGTGCAGGGCTTCTGCGGGTGTGATGCGGCCTTGAGCCACCAAGCCAGCCAAAGACTGCGCCAAAGTTTGCATGCCAAATTGCACCCCGGTTTGCAGCACATTCGGCAGCTGCGAGGTTTTGCTTTCGCGGATCAGGTTGCGCACCGCGGGTGTGGCGAACAACACCTCGTGGGCAGCCACCCGACCTGGGGCATCGCTGCGCTTGCACAAGGTTTGTGTCACCACGCCCAAAAGCGACAGACTGAGTTGTTGACGCACCATGGCCTTGTCTTCACTGGGAAAGACATCGACCAAGCGCTCAACGGCTTGCGTGGCACTGCGGGTGTGTAAGGTGCCCAGCACCAAGTGGCCGGTTTCGGCGGCACTCAAGGCCAGGCGCACCGTGGGCAGGTCGCGCATTTCGCCCACCAAAATCACATCCGGGTCTTGCCGCAAGGCCGCCCGCAAGGCGGTGTCAAAGCTGGCGCTGTGGCCAGGCACGTTGCGCTGTTGCACCAGACTGCGTTGGCTGGGGTGTTGAAACTCGATCGGGTCTTCCAAGGTGAGGATGTGCAGCGCTTTCGTGGTGTTCAGGTGGTGCACCAAGGCGGCCAAGGTGGTGGACTTGCCCGAACCGGTGGCACCGGTGACCAGCAACAAACCATGCGGTTGACGCACCCAATCGGCCAAGCATGCAGGTGCACCGATGGTGGCCAAGCTCGGCACTTGCTGCGGGATGACCCGCCACACCGAGGACCAGCCGCGCGATTGGACAAACACGTTCACCCGAAAACGCCCCAAGCCTGGCCAATCAATGGCGGTGTCGAAGTCTTGTGGCCAAGCTTTATGCCGTGGCAAATGGGATGTCGACCTGGTGATTGGGTCTTGCGCTGACCAGTCAGGCAACGCTTGGCGCAAGATGTCCTCGAGTTGCGGCGCGGTCAGGGCGGGAGCAGGCAAGGTTTGCAATTCACCGTGCACCCGTGCCATCGGTGGCAAGCCAGCGCTCAGGTGCAGGTCCGAGCCACCCAGTGCCAGGGTTTGAGTCAGCCAATGGTTCAGGTCGTGGTGCATGGGTGAGGCTTGTTACAGTCCCATCATGGATGAACTGAGCAAGCGTTATCAAGCGGTGCGTGAACGCATCACACAAGCGGCGTTGCAAGCAGGGCGCAACCCCGACAGCGTGCAGTTGTTGGTGGTCTCCAAAACCTTTGGTGCAGACAAAGTGGCGCAAGTGGCGGCCTTGGGCCAGTGCGACTTTGGTGAAAACTATGTGCAAGAAGGTGTGGACAAAATCACGTCACTCCAAGGCTTGCCCGGCTTGGTGTGGCATTGCATTGGCCCCTTGCAAAGCAACAAAACCCGCCCGGTGGCCGAGCATTTTGATTGGGTGCACAGCGTGGACCGCTTGAAAATCGCGCAGCGCTTGAGCGAGCAACGACCCACGCATTTGCCGCCTTTGCAAGTGTGTTTGCAAGTGAATATTGATGGGGGCGCCACCAAGGCGGGCGTGGTGCCTGCAGAAGTACTCGCGCTGGCGCAAGCGGTGAGCGCGTTGCCGCGCCTGGCGTTGCGTGGTCTCATGACCATTCCTGAACCAGCAGATGCTCTTGAGGCGCAGTTGGCTGTGCATCAACAAGCCAAACGCTTGTTTGATGACTTGAAAGCCGCCTTGCACTTGCCGCAGTTCGACACCTTGTCCATGGGCATGAGCAGCGACTTGGAAGCCGCCGTGCAGGTTGGCAGCACCATGGTGAGGGTGGGGACGGCGGTGTTTGGGGCGCGGTAGTTGTGCCTTAGAAGCGGGGTAAATCGGGGTGGCTGATTTGCCCAGCACGCACCAGCATCTTGCCGTACTCGGCGCAGCGTTGCAGCGTAGGAATCACCTTGCCGGGGTTGAGCAGGCCTTGCGGGTCGAAGGCGCGCTTGACGCCAAACATTTGCTCGTTCTCGGCGGCTGAAAACTGCACGCACATGGAGTTGAGTTTTTCCACGCCCACGCCGTGCTCACCGGTGACGGTGCCGCCCATGGCCACGCTGGTTTCCAAAATATCCGCGCCAAAAAGCTCGCAACGGTGCAGTTGGTCGGGGTCGTTGGCATCAAACAAGATGAGCGGGTGCAAATTGCCGTCGCCGGCGTGAAACACATTGGCGCAACGCAAGCCGTATTTCTTTTCCATCTCGGCAATGGCCAACAAAATATCGGCCAAGCGTTTGCGCGGGATGGTCGAGTCCATGCACATGTAGTCGGGGCTGATGCGACCCGAGGCGGGAAAGGCGTTTTTGCGGCCGCTCCAAAACTTCAAGCGCTCGACCTCGTCTTGGCTGACGGCAATCGCTGTCGCGCCACAGCGTTGCAGCACCGCACTCATGCGGCCAATTTCTTCTTCCACCTCTTCAGGCGTGCCGTCGCTCTCGCACAGCAGTATGGCTTCGGCATTCAAGTCGTAGCCCGCATGCACAAAGTCTTCCACGGCAGCCGTCATGGGCTTGTCCATCATCTCCAAACCAGCCGGGATGATGCCGGCGGCGATGACCGCCGCAACAGCGTCGCCGGCTTTGCGCAAGTCATCAAAGCTGGCCATGATGCAGCGCGCCAACTGGGGTTTGGGCGTGAGTTTGACGGTGACTTCGGTAGTCACGGCCAACATCCCCTCCGAACCCACCACCAAGGGCAACAAATCCAGACCAGGTGCGTCCAAGGCGTCGCCACCAAATTCGATGGGCTCGCCGTCCATGGTGAAACCCTTGACCTTGAGCACGTTGTGCAAGGTCAGGCCGTATTTCAGGCAGTGCACGCCGCCGGAGTTTTCCGCGACATTGCCACCGATGGTGCAAGCGATTTGGCTGGACGGATCGGGTGCGTAATACAAACCCAGTGGGGCGGCGGCCTCACTGATGGCCAGGTTGCGCACGCCGCATTGCACCACGGCGGTTCGGCTGTGCAAATCCATTTTCAAAATCTTGTTGAACTTGGCCAACGAGAGCGTGACACCTTGCGGGTGGGGCATGGCCCCGCCGGACAGACCCGTGCCTGCGCCACGCGCCACCACCGGCACACCAAGCTTGTGGCAAGTGCGCAGCACGGCTTGAATCTGTTCATAGGTTTCGGGCAGCACCACGCACAGGGGGCGCTGACGGTAAGCGGTCAGACCATCGCATTCATAGGGCGTGGTGTTTTCAGAAGAAGAGAGCACCGCATGGGCGGGCAAAACGGCGCGCAAGGCAGACAACACCAAGG
>JBIIPF010000210.1:0-3718 GCA_044342755.1 Limnohabitans sp.
GTGTTTCCTTGTCAAATTCCTTGATGCCCACAAAATTGACGGCTGAAATAAGGGGGCGCTCTTCCACGACCACGACCACCACGTTGCCATTGACTTCAATTCGAACATCTTTGAACAAGCCGGTAGCGAACAAGTTGCGAATGGCCAGTGTGCCTTTTTCGTCGGAGTACATATCGCCAACACGGAATGGCATCGTGGCCAACACATTGCCAGGTTCTGCGCGCTGCAAACCTTCAATGCGTATATCTTCAACTTGAAATGCTTCGACCGCTTGACTTGACGCCAGGAAACTCAAGCTCAAGATACAAATTTGAATCAACCTGAACAACGCCGAAAGAGATGAAGTGATCATAAATAATGAAGTGAATGAGCGAGAAAAATCAAATGAACCAGCGTAAAAAATCATTCAAAAAGGCAAAGAACATCAACAACAAAACACAGCTTAAGCCAATGGATTGCATGCGCTGCAGCCACAGCGGTGTGGGCTTGATGCCTGTCACGCCTTCCCAAAGATAATACATCAGGTGTCCGCCATCCAATAAGGGGATGGGCAGCAAATTCATCAGGCCGATGCTGAGACTGACGAGCGCCAAAAAAGAGACATAGGGGCGCCAACCTGCATCCGCTGTTTGACCGGCCACATTGGCGATGGTGATCGGCCCGCTGAGTTGCTTCCACCCCGATGAAGTGGTCAACATATTGACAAAAGCATCTGCAGTGAGTCGGGTCTGCAACCAAGTTTGCGTCAAGGCATGACTCAACCCATCCAGCGGACCGTCCTGCAACCACACTTTTTCAGCTGTGGCCCCCAATGATGCACCAATGGCAGGTACCGATTGTCCATTCACATTCATCACAACAGGGGTCAGTTTCAACAGGCTCTGCTGACCATCTGAGCGAATCACTTGCCATAGCTGAGCACCTTGAAGGCCTCGGATCAAACGAATCAAATGGGCCGCGTCTTCGACGCGCTGGTTGTTGACCTGCAGCACCTGGTCACCTGGTCGCAGACCCGCCATGTCGGCAGGGCCGCCTGGGTTGACCGCTCGCACCACTGCTTTCATTTGTGGACCGGCTATACCCAACTTTTCCAAGCCGCCATCTTCATCGCTTTGATCCAATTCCAAAAGTGGAATTTCAAGGGTCCTGACAACCCCTTTGTCTATTGATTGAATTTCAACTTCGATGACATCCGCGGATTTCGCGTCCAGCAACGCCCAATGCAGTTGGGTCATGGAGGCGACTTCTTGCCAGTCCGCACCCAGTGGCCGCAGACGAAGCACCTCATCGCCACCTTTCAAACCGGCAACAGACGCCAGCGAGGAAGGCGGTGGCGAGGACAGAATGGGGCGAGGCTGTTCACTACCAGCCCAATTCAATCCAGCATAAAGCATGACTGCCAGCAATAAATTGGCCAAAGGGCCCGCAGAAACAATGCATACCCTGGCCCACAAAGATTGGGCATCAAAGGCATCGGGCGTCAAACTGCCATCTATTTCTTCGTGGTGTCCATGCATTTTGACAAAGCCACCCAGTGGAATCGCGCCAATCGTGAAATCGGTGCTGGTCGACATGCCCGGCTGCTGACGGGTCCATTTGAGCAACGGACGACCAAACCCAATCGAAAACTGCAATACCCGGACCTTCCAAAACAAGGCCATGCGGTAATGCCCATATTCATGAATAAATATGATCAGCACCAACGCCAATATGAACGCGCCCAATGTCTGCATCAAGATGCCCGCCCCTGAAGATTCGCGGCGATGGCAAGCGCGACATCGCGCGCTTGTGCATCAATGTCCAAAAGATCTTCCAGACACTGAGGCCGCATGGGACTGATTCTTTCAAGGGTGGCCAAGTTCACTTGATGAATATGGTCGAATCGAATCTGCTTGTTCAAAAACAAGTCAACGGCCACTTCATTGGCTGCATTCAAAACAGCAGTGGTGCCTTGGGGCGCTGACAAAGCTTCCCAAGCCAATCTCAAGCCCGGAAATCGTTGCTTGTGAGAAGGCTCGTCCATGGCTTCAAAAGTCATGGCTTGCATGTGATTGAAATTCAAAGGATCTGAACCTGAGGTAATGCGGTCTGGCCACGACAAGCCATACGCAATAGGCATGCGCATATCGGGCGTGCCCAGCTGAGCCACCACCGAGCCATCCACAAACTGAACCATGGAATGGATCACGCTTTGCGGATGAATCACAACCTCGATTTGTCGGGGTGTTACACCAAACAAATACTTGGCCTCGATGACTTCCAGCGCTTTGTTCATCATGGTGGCAGAGTCCACGGAGATTTTGCGCCCCATCACCCAGTTGGGATGAGCACAGGCTTCTTCAGGAGTGACTGTGTGCAAGCTGTTGGGATCTCGGGTTCTGAACGGGCCGCCCGAAGCGGTAAGAATGATTTTGTCCACCGCAGCAGGCCAAACTTCTGGGTTGTCGGGCAAGGATTGAAAAACAGCCGAATGCTCGCTGTCGATGGGCAGCAGTTTGGCCCCGCCAGCAAGAACCGTGTCCAAAAACAATTGCCCACCAACCACCAACGCCTCTTTGTTGGCAAGCAACAAACGTTTGCCCGTTTTGGCTGCTGCTAAGCACGGGGCCAAGCCTGCCGCTCCAACAATGGCGGCCATCACCACATCAACGCGTTCATCGCTTGACACATCGACCAAGGCTTGAGGTGTGTTTAACACTTGCGTGGCTAAACCTGCTGATTTGATTTTCTCGTCGAGTCGTTGGGCAGCTTCGCGCTCCACCATCACTGCAAATTGCGGCTTGAATGCCAAGCATTGAGAGAACATCAACTCCACTTGCCGCGCACCCGTGAGCGCAAAGACTTGGAATTTTTCAGGATGGCGGGCCACCACATCCAAGGTGTTGACGCCAATGGAACCGGTGGAGCCGAGAATGGTGAGTCGCTGAGTCATGGACGCTGAAACAACACCAACATCAGGGCCAACGGCAATGTGGGCAACAAGGCGTCCATGCGGTCTAACACGCCGCCGTGGCCGGGCAACAACTGGCTGCTGTCTTTGGCACCAGCACTGCGTTTGATGAGTGACTCAACCAGATCTCCCACCACGCTCATCGCCGTTAAAAAAAGCAGGCAGGCCACGAGCGTGAAGTGGCCATGTTGGATCAGCTCAGCAAAGACACTGCCTTGCAAAAATGGAAATGGTGTTGCCAATGCCAACCATGACCAAGCAAACAATTGCACCGCCACCATCCCACCCACGACACCTTCCCAACTTTTTCCTGGGCTGATGCCCGGT
This sequence comes from Limnohabitans sp., assembly GCA_044342755.1. Classification (GTDB taxonomy): domain Bacteria; phylum Pseudomonadota; class Gammaproteobacteria; order Burkholderiales; family Burkholderiaceae_C; genus Limnohabitans. The sequence continues at coordinate 3,278 of JBIIPF010000210.1, forward strand.
GCCAACTTGCGTTGACCCCAACGACGACCAGCGAAATACGCAGCAATGTCGGCCACCCAGACCAAGGTTAAACACGAGATTAGAAATGCCGTACCTATGAGCTTGGCTTGAAAAAGTGCCAACCAAGTTGTGCTGAGCAGAAACAAGCCGACAAACAATCTCAGCCATCGGGGAATGGCTTGCCATTGGCGTACACCGCCGCGAAGCCAGTAAGCCCCGCACAAAACCCAAGACGAGCCGACGAGCAACCAAATGTTGCGGCCAAACAGCCAGCCCCAAGCGCCATCGACAGACGCTGTCCAATAAGTGCTGTAAACGATCCCACAAATCAATCCACAACCAAGGCTCATGAGTAAAGACCAACGTGCGCTCAATCCGTTGAGTCTTCCCCATTCCCAAGCTGCGGCCAAAATCAGCACCATACCAAATGCGCCCAGCCAC
>JBIIPF010000211.1:0-3705 GCA_044342755.1 Limnohabitans sp.
CAACTGATAAAACCGCCAAAAACATGATGAAAACCATTACGCGAACGGATGAACGGATTTTGTCAGCCGATGTGTTTGGGCGGGATGTCAAACAAGTGCGGGAAGCATTGGGCTTTTGGCACGAGGATGCGCAAGACATTCCCATTTATCGGCGCTGCCAAGTGTTGGTGGTGGGTGGTGGGCCTTCGGGCACGGCGGCGGCGGCGGCGGCTGCCAAGCAAGGCGCGGACGTGGTTTTGCTCGAGCGCTACAACCACTTGGGCGGCTTGTCCACCGGCGGGCTGGTGATTTGGATCGACCGCATGACCGATTGGCAAGGGGAGTTGGTGATTCGCGGTTTTGCCAAAGAATTGTTTGATCGCTTGCCCGCCGACGCTGTGGCGGGTCCCGATCCCTCCGACTGGGGCTCACAAAACGCAGACAAAGCCCAGCATTGGTCGTTTCGCACCGCGGCCTACCACGGCATCGTCACTTGGTCGCCCACCATCGACCCTGAGCGTTTGAAGTTGTTGTCGCAGCAAATTTTGTTGGAACGCCAAGTGAAACTGGTTTACCACTCATGGGTAGCAGCCCCCTTGATGAAAGACGGCGCATTGAAAGGCGTGGCCTTTGAGAGCAAGGAAGGGCGCATGGCGATCTTGGCCGATGTCGTGATTGACGCCACCGGCGACGGCGATATGTTTGCCCGCGCTGGAGCGGCCTTCACCAATGACATCGAAGAAGAAGATGTGCACCACTGCATGAACACGTCATGGATGTTTGCGGGCGTGGACATGAACCGTTGGATCGCGTTTCGCGCTCAGCAACCCGAGGCCTACAGCGACTTCATGCAGCGCGGTCGCACGGCCTGTGGCTTGTTTGACCGGCCTTTTGTGTCTTGGCGCAACGATGTGGCTTTGTTCATGGGGCCACGCCAAGCAGGCTATTCGGCGCTGAATGTGGACGACCTCACTGCCGTCGAAATACGTTCGCACCTGGCGATGGACGCGCACTTGGCGTTTTACAAGGCGCACGCGCCGGGCTTCGAGCAGGCTTATCTGATGTTGTCGGCGCCGCAAATTGGGGTGCGCCATGCCCGCCGTTTAACAGGCGTCGATGCGGTGTTGCGCAGCCGTTGGTCGGACGGCGTCGCCTTGCCCACCGAAATTGGCGTCACGCCTGCTGTGTCGCCGAAGTTCCCCAACATTTCCATTCCCTACGGTGCCTTGGTGCCTGAAAAACTCGATGCCTTGTTGGCCTGCGGTCGCCATGTGTCGTGCGACCGCAATTCGCATGGCTTCATGCGCGAAATTCCGCAGTGTTGGATCACCGGGCAAGCTGCCGGGGTGGCGGCGGCACTGGCGGTGCAGCACGGCATTCAGCCGCGCCATGTCAACGTGGCCGAATTGCAGCAAGCCTTGTTGGCCCAAGGTGTTTACCTGAGGCCCCACAAGCACGCAGAACACACTGCATCAGCCCAAGAAACAAGTGCCGCCTCGGCTGCGATCCCACAGGTTCAAACATGAGCATGCATTTGACCGATGAAGAAAAAGCCATGCGCGATGGTCGCGATGGCGCTGCCGTGGCCAAAGCCATGGACTTGCTCATTCGCTACGGCAACGCCCTGGGTGCGGCTGATTTTGTGGAAACCCACAATGTCTGCGGGACGGTCACAGCCACCACACCGTTCATGCGCGACTTCGCCATGGCCAAGGGTGGCTTTGATGCGGTCTTCAGCGAGTTCAATTTGGACACGGCCGATGTGGTGGCAGTCCCGCAAGTGCGGGCCAAGAGTTATCACTTGCAACTGGGCTTCGATCCCAACCACCCGAAAGAGATGGGTGTCAGTGAAGAATCCGTGCAGTTTTACCGGCGCAGCGAAGCCGTGGTCAAACGCATGGGGGTGAACATGATCAACACCTGCACGCCCTACCAAGTGGGCAATGTGCCCGCCTTTGGCGAGCACTGTGCGTGGATGGAATCGTCGGCGGTGGTCTATGCCAATTCGGTGCTGGGGGCGCGCACCAACACCGAGGGCCGCGAAAGCACCAGTGCCGCCATGCTCACCTGCCGTATTCCGCGCTGGGGTTTGCATTTGGATGAGAACCGCCGAGGGCAGGTGGGCGTGAAGATTGAATGCACCCCCCAGACGAATGAGGATTGGGGCTTGCTGGGCTACTGGATGGGCCATTGGGTGCAAAACCAAGTGGCTGTGTTGGATGGTGTTCAGCATCAACCTGACTTGGCCAGCTTGAAGCACTTTGGCGCAGCGGCTTCCAGCTCGGGCGGCGTCGAGCTTTTCCACTTGGTGGGCGTAACGCCGGAAGCGCCAAGTTGGGCCCAAGCTTTTGGTGGCAACCCAGAAGGTGAAGTGCGCATCTACGACGCCCAAGCGCGTGCCCAGACCTTGGACAAGCTCAACGGCCAAACGCAAAACACCCAAGTGGACTATGTCATGTTGGGCTGCCCGCATTACAACTTGGCGCAAATTCAGCGGACGCTTGAACTGCTCAATGGTCGGCGAATCAGCGATCAATGCGCGCTGTGGCTCTTCACGCCGCATGACATCAAAGCGCAAGCTGATGCACAAGGACTGACTGCACAACTTGAAAAAGCAGGTGTGAAGATGTTGACCAACAGTTGCTCGGCCATGAGCCGCGCTGTGCCACCCGGCACCCGCGTGGTGGCCTTGGACTCGGCCAAGCAAGCGCATTACCTGCCCGCCATCTTGGGCGTTCAGGCCTGGTTTGGCACCACGGCGCAATGCATTGATGCCGCTTGCACAGGTGTTTGGAGCCACGCATGAGCACCGAATTTCAACTCCGTGGTCGGGTGGTGGTGCCTGGTGTGGTGTCGGCCCAAGCCTTGGTCAGCACCGAGCCCATTTCGGGCTGGGGTGGCGTGGACCCGCGCACCGGCACCATTGTTGAAACACGCCATCCGCTGCGCGGCCAATCTTTTGCAGGCAAGGTGTTGGTGTTTCCAGGGGCAAAGGGTTCGTCGGGTTGGTCAGCGCAATTTCACACCGCGCGTGTGATGGGCATGGCCCCAGCGGCTTGGTTGTTCAAGCTGATGTGCACCAAGGTGGCTTTGGGCACAGTGGTCAGCCACGCACCAGCGATGACCGACTTTGACCAAGACCCGTTACAGCTGATTCAAACTGGCGATTGGGTCCATGTCGATGCCGTGCATGGGGTGGTCACAGTGACCCGATCTTGAAGTGCATCAATGGGTTTTTTTGTTGAAGTCAGTCAAAACCACAAGCCTTGAACGCCATCAACCAAGAGTTTGATGGACACCAACATCAAGGCGATTTGCACCCATCTGAAAAACCATTTGTCATGGATGATTTTGGTGAGATAGGCTCCCAGATAAGTGCCCACCAATGCCGTAGGAATCAACCATGCGGCTTGTGTCAGGTCGGCCAATGAATAAGGATTGAGCTGTTGGTAGGGAATCACCTTCACCACATTGACGATGGCAAAGAAAATCGTTGCAGTGCCAGCAAAAACAGCTTTAGGAAGTTGTTGTGGGAGGACAAACACCTGAAAGGGTGGCGCACCGGCGTGAGAAATGAAACTTGTAAACCCGGCCAAAGCGCCCCAAAAAGCACCTTTTTTCCTATCAACGCCTTGGGCGGCTTGCGGTGATTGACGCAGCCAGATGTTCAAGCAAAAACCAATGCCAATACAACCGATCAAGAGTTTGACGGCACTGTCTGATGTG
>JBIIPF010000212.1:0-3695 GCA_044342755.1 Limnohabitans sp.
ATGGTGGGTCAAGGTGTCAAAAAAGAGCGGTGACATTTCAGGCAGCATGGCCTGTAATCGTCCTGTGGTTGTCAAAATGAAAATCACCACCAGCGCTTGAAAGCAGCTGAATGTGAACAGCAGCATATTGCGCTCAATGATCAACAACACCAAAGACATGAACAGCAAGCTGCCTGCAATCGCGATCGAGGCACTGTTGCGCCCCGCGTTTTTGGCCACAACCATGGACAAATCCCTGTATGGCAAAACTTCTGCTCGGACAGAAAAAATACCGCGTTGCTTGACTTTCAAAAACAAGGTAACAGCTTGATCTGCTGGACTCGACAAACCCACACAATGGGTGTCATCTGGACAAATACGGTTGTCCATATCAACCCTGTCGCCAGCTCTGTGAATGCGCCATCCATCGGCAATCGGTTCATAAAGTTCTACCGAGTCAAGTTGGTAGGGTGCCAAGCGCACAATGATTTGACTGTCACTGGCCGGTGCGAAAAGCCGGACTTGTCTGTGCTCTATGGGTTTGATGTCAAAACGAAGCCAAATGGGCTGATCTTGAAATCCGAGATTCAAATCGTACTGATAGGGCTTGAACACCTGCTGAGGCAATTCATCTACAGACATCGCTTCCGGGGCATTTAAGAGAAAGCTTTTTTCTAGGCTGTAAGTGAAATCTTGCGCGGCTAACACGCTGGAAAAACAAATTCCGCACAAGAGACAAATGAGTTTTCTCATCGTTATAGCCAACGCTCCATTCACAACTGTGGAAGATGCTAGAGCCCGAAGACACACCGAAACGTGGGTTATTGAGAGGTTTGGCGGTGATTCATGGGTGCGGTTTGGTCTGCTTAACCTATTGTGTCGCAATGGAAAGCGAACTGTCTGAACCGATTCAACTGACGCCAATGCTGTCATTGGCGGTGGCGTTGCTCTACATGATGACAGCCGATGGGGACATTGAAGAACACGAGAGCAGTCAATTGCAAGCTGTTTTGGGCGGCAATGATGAAGCGCTGGAATTGGCGATGGAGTACGTGGAAACATGTCCACTGACGCAATTTCTGAAAGAATCCCCACCCCAATTGAGTGAGGCAGACCGTTTGTGCATTCTTTGCAATGCATGCGACTCGGTCATGTCTGATGGCAAGATTGAAAGCGCAGAGTTGGCCATGTTCCAGCAAATGTCTGAAGCTTTTGGCGTTTCAGCTCAAGCCTTCGCCCCCTACTTCAAAGCGATTGAATTCAAAAACAATAAAAGTATTCTGGGTCCATACGATCCAGAAAGTCTCAATGCGGTCATCATCAAACCACATTTGGCCATGGCTGCAGCAATCATCTACATGATGTCAGCCGATGGCAAGATCGCCAAAGAGGAAATTGGTCAGCTCAAATTGATGATTGGTGAGTTTGAAGGCTTGCAAACGACAGCCATGAAGTATGTGCGCAACTTCAAGATGTCGCAGTTTTTAAAAGAATCCGCACCCTACTTGAACGATCAACAAAAACTATTGATCTTGACAGTTATTTTTGATGCCATGCAATCCGATGGCGAGGTTGAGAATGAAGAACTTGAATTGTTCAAAACCATTCAAAAAGCCTATGGCATCAAAGATGATGCATTCCAGAGCCTGGCTTCAGCCATCACAACCAAGAACATCAAACCCTTTGGGCTTGATGTCATTGACCCTAAAGCGATGCATAAGCGTCGCGCCAAACGCAAGCCTCGATCAGACACAGGCTTGTTCAGCTTTAAGAAGTCCGCAGACAAGTCAGACCCAAGGGATCAGCGCCACCTGAAGGGATCCGCCGACGGTGCATGGCAATCGCAAGAGTCCGTTGATGCCAAAGGCAACATCATTCAGCAAACCCTCGACAGCAATATCCAAGATGTCAGTGAATCATTCAAAAATCAAGCCGACATCAATCTAGTCTCTGACAATGCCAAACAGAAAGACCAGCAACCCACGCTTGCCAGAGATGCTTCAACTGGCAACATTCAAAACATTCAAAACGACGGCGTCAAGGCCAACATCCAGGGCATCTCCACCGAGGCTGTCAAAGCCAACATCCAGGGCATTCCAACAGATGCAAGCCAGGCCAACATCCAGGGCATCTCCACCGAGGCTGTCAAAGCCAACATCCAGGGCATTCCAACAGATGCAAGCCAGGCCAATGTTCAAGGCATCGATGTCAAAACATTGAAGAGCAACAACCAAGGCTTGCCAGTCGATCGCTACAACGACATCATGGCTGAGATTGACCACGATTCACGCATGGAAAGTTTGCAAGCAGAAATCAAGTATTTGCATGAAAAGTTAGACCAAGTCAAACCCACCAAACAATTTGTCTCTCTCGACACCTTGTTCTCCAGAAAATCAAAAAAACAAGAAGTTCAAGTTGGCAAAGATGCGAATGACGACAACATCCAGTTGATTCAGGCCAATCACATCCTGGACAGCGAAGCCATCGCCTCAAACCACAAGTCCCAGTTGAGTGACATCTTGCACCAGCGAATCGGTTCATTGCTTCCTTTGAACGAAAATCCATCAAAAGCTCAAACAGAAACTTTGCAAGTCACAGCGGATTGGCTGTCAGCTCATGATCCTGCAACCATTGCGTCGACTGTCCAACCGAATGAAGATGGTGAAAGTCAGGATCTAGAACTTCCAGTTGAAGAGGAATTGGATGGCGGTATTCGTTTGCGCAGTTTGCTTTTGTTATTGGCTGTCAGCTGTCCACTGGTGGTGTTTGCCTACGGTTGGATCTATCCCACCATGGTTTGCCAAGGCCAAGCTCATCAAGTTCAAAGTTGGTCGCCAGATGGGGAGTTGAGTGAGCCTAGAGTGATTGAAGATGACCATCAACCAGAGCGTCACTTGTTGCAAATTCGGCGGGGCGAGGTCAACATCAACAACCAGCGCTTTCCTTTGTTCAAAGAACTCAACCCCAGCAATCATTTCGCGCAGAACACACATGAGGGCTTCAATGGCTCTTATACAAATCACGTGGTTGATCGCATGGACTATGCCTTTACCTACAACAAGCGCAATGGTGAACTGAGCATTATCAGCAAGTCGGACGGCGTTCGATACTTTGATGGTCAATCCGGACGTGTGGAAATCACTTCGAATTTCAAAGGGCAATGTGAAAATCGTTGGTTCTAACGCTTGGATAAGGAAGCGTCTTTCTTTTGTCGTGCTCGTGTTCGCGGGCACGGCGTGCACGCAGGCGCCGGTCAAAGAGTTTTTTTGTGAATCAACCGATCCCAAGGGCGGCATTCATTTCTACAAGCAGCAAGTCGTTCAACTCAGCAACCAGCAAATGTGTGTCCTGTGGCCAATGGATACACCTGTGTGCGTTCAAGCCAACAAGCCCTTAAAAACGGCTTGGCAAGACAACCCTGAATTGCAAACCAAGCATCAAGAAACCTTGGAGCTTCGTCTGTCCAAAGAATCTGCTGTTCTGCAAATTTCGCAAAGTCAACAATCGATCAACGCTACTTCCGCGAATGAGATCCCAGTCAGCCCCTTGGTGCGATTCGAATTCAAGAAACGCGCCGAAGTTTTGATGGTCTACACCAGTGCAGTTGATAAAGATGCACGCGAATTCGCTTGTCAACCTTGGGCCAAGCGTGCTTGGTGGCAATGGATCTGACCTAGGGAATACCCGAAGCGCAAAATCTCGCAGACCAGTCAGTT
>JBIIPF010000213.1:0-3675 GCA_044342755.1 Limnohabitans sp.
TGCATACAAGCAATCGAACACATGGTTTGATCTTTAAATTTTTTCGCCGACACAATGGGATAACTACCTAATCCATGACCTGTCAAAGGCGCTTCTTTAATTAGCTGAACTCCAGTAAACCACATATGTAATCGGGAGCCAATAGAAGTGTAATTATTTTTAAAATCGTAGCTTAAAATATCTTGTTTGGCTACTTCAATTCTGCCTTGAATTTTTGAACTGCTCATGACGATGCCAGCAAAAAGAATCAAGATTGAAACCAAAGCAAATACTCTCTGCCTTGAGGAAAGAGAAAGAATCAAGACAGTTGAGCATGCAACTAGCCAAGCAATATATCCTGATCTTTGCTGGCTTATTTCAAAGATTGAATAACTTGCAGCTATAAATAAAAGGAGAAGTACAAGTTTGTAGAATTTACTTTCCGATCCGCTAATTAATTTAAGAATACACCAAGCAGAAAAAATAGCTAAACCAATGGATTGAGGAATGGGATTAAAAAATACCCTTTCTGGCCCCTCTGAATGCACCCAAGGAATTGCAACAACTTGCATCAAGTAGATGTGCACGATGAGCACTGTCATACCCATTGCAAATCCATTCCAGCATTTTTTGATCCATTGATCATTATGGGCTAGCGTCACAATAATGGGAATCAGCAGCAACTGCCATTGAACTTTTGCGGCATACAAAATCGACTCTGGGCTACCTTCGCTCCATAAGATACTCAAATACATCCAAGCCACCAGAGCTGTGATCCAAAGCGCAGCAGGCTTTTCAAGCAAGGTCGTCAGTTTTTGGCGCCATTGCGCTGAAGCCAGCCAAGCCAATATCATCACAAAAGCTGACATCGCAAACAAACTGCGTGAAGTCGATAGCGAAAAAAACAATACAACCATCGCCCATTTGGCAATCAATTCTGCTTTTAAATTAAAAGTAACTAGATTAATCATTGATTTATTTACATAAAAATATTAGTCACGAATCTGCTTGCGCGGACCATTCTTGAATCAACCCCGCCACCCTCATGCCCTGTTCATGCACCAACCAATGCGTGCCTTCTTCAATCTCATGCAGTGTGAGATTCGGCACATAAGCTTCCAATCCCTCAATCAAACCCGGTGGCAAGGCGATGTCTTGCATGCCCCAAATCACCAAGGTCGGCACGTTCACTTGCAGCATTTCGGCGGGCAGGGTGATGGCTTGGGCCGCCGGGTCGTCTGCACTTGGCGGGCGCAGGGGTGAGGCGCGGTAGTAGTTCAGCGCGCCTGTCAAACCTTGGTTCCAAACAGCGCGGTACTTGTCTTTTTCTGCGGCAGACAGCCATGCATGGGGCCCCGTGTCAGCCCCCATGTTGGTGAAAAACGCCCACAAGCGGCGAAAGTCGTCTTCGGCCAGCAAGGTTTCAGCATCTGGGCGAATCAGGAAATTCATGTAGGCACTGGAGGCTTGTTGCGCGGCGCTGCTTTGCAACTCGCGCAAAAACGTGCCGGGGTGCGGCGAGTTGATGATGACCAACTTGTGCAACAAGTCGGGGTGTTGATTGGCGAAATTCCAAGCCACCGCGCCGCCCCAGTCGTGCGCCACCAGGCCTGACAGCGGGTCTGTGCAGCCCAAAGCAGTTTTCAGCGCCACGATGTCTTGCACCAAATGCTTGGCCCGGTAGGCGCTCACATCGGTGGGGCTGCTCGAACCGGCATAGCCGCGCAAATTGGGCGCCACACAAAAGTACCCGCCGTGCTCGGCTTGGCTGAAATGGGTCAGCAGTTCGTCCCACACAAACGCCGCTTCTGGAAAACCGTGCAAAAACAGCATCAGCGGTTGGCCGGGCGTGCCAGCCATGCGGCAGTTCAGGCTGATGCCGTGGGGCAGGTCCAAGCGTTGTTCGCGGATCATGCGGCCGCCACTTCAGGGTGGGTCCAATTCCAGAGCTTCAAACTCACCTCTTCCACGCCCTTTTTTTTCAGTGCCGAGAACAAATGCGCCTCGCCGCCGCCGGACTGCAGCTTGGCAATCGACAGGGCTTTGTCGCCCTCGGTGCGGTTGAGTTTGTCGGATTTGGTCAGCAGCATCATGAACTTCAGGCCTTCTTCCACCTTGGGGCGGATGACTTCAAGCAAGATTTCATCGAGTTCGGTGACGCCCAAGCGCGGGTCGCACAGCAACACCACGCCCTTGAGGTTGTCGCGCGTCATCAAATAGTTGGCCATGACCCGCTGCCAGCGCACTTTGTCGGCCTTGGGCACGGCGGCATAGCCATAGCCGGGGAGGTCGGCCAGCACGGCGTCGGTTTGGTTTTGGCGGCCCAGTGCAAACAAATTGATGTGCTGGGTGCGGCCCGGGGTTTTGGAGGCGTAAGCGAGCTGCCGCTGCTGGGTCAGCACATTGATGCAGGTGGATTTGCCTGCATTGGAGCGCCCCACGAAGGCAATTTCGGGCTGTTGGTAGGCCGGCAAATGGTGCAACTGGGCGGCCGTGGTCATGAAACGGGCGGTGTGCAACCAGCCCACGGCTTGTTTGACACGGTCTGCGTGCGCCGCATCAACAACGGGGAGGGGAATGGCCATAGGGTGATTCTTTGTTCGCACCCCGAATGGGCGCAGGGGTGCATTGTAGAATCATGGTCAAACCTTTAAACACCGGATTGCCATGACTTTGTTTGCCCGTTTGCTGTTGTCCGCCGCTTGTTTCGGCGTTTTTTCTTTTGTTCAGGCTGCTCAACCGTCAGCTGCCCCCAAAGCCGACCCCGCCAAAGGCGCTGCCCTTTACAACGGTGCTTGCGTGGCCTGTCACGGTCCCGATGGCAACTCCGGCACGCCCACCTACCCCAAGCTGTCCCAACAACACCCCGAATACACCGCCAAACAGTTGGCTGAATTCAAGTCGGGCAAGCGTGCCAACGCGGTCATGTTGGGCTTTGCCACCGCCTTGAGCGACGATGACATGCGCAACATTGGCGCCTATTTGGGCAGCACCAAGGCCAAGCCCGGCTTCGCCAAAGACAAAGAACTGGCCACCTTGGGTGAAAAAATCTACCGTGGTGGCATTGCCGACCGCCAAATTCCAGCTTGTGCCGGTTGCCACAGCCCCAATGGCGCAGGCATCCCAGCCCAATACCCTCGTTTGAGCGGCCAACACGCCGACTACACCGTGTCTCAACTCACCCAGTTCCGTGACGGCGTGCGCAAAAACAGTTTGCAAATGAACCAAATCGCGGCCAAGTTGAATGACCGGGAAATCAAAGCGGTTGCAGACTACATTGCTGGTTTGAATTAAATTCTCTCCGCACCATTGCAAAGGCTGGCCTGGTGCCAGCCTTTTTCTTTTCAGGAGCCCATGCATGTTGATCCAAACCTTTGAAGATGGCTTTGTCCATCCCGTGCCCAGCGAAATCACGCCCCCAGAGGTTTATCAAAACCGCCGGCAGTGGCTGCAACAAGCGGGATTGCTGGGTCTTGCCGCGAGCGGTCTGGGAGCGCATGCGCAAACAGCGCGCCCCGGTGAATTGACGCCTTTGCCTGCCAAACCCTCTGCATTGGCCGGCGCCATGGCCACCGACACCCTCACGCCCTACAAAGACGCCACCACCTACAACAATTTCTACGAGTTCGGCACCGACAAACTCGACCCGGTGCGCAATGTCAAAAACTTCGTCACCTCGCCTTGGAGCGTGGAGAT
>JBIIPF010000215.1:0-3668 GCA_044342755.1 Limnohabitans sp.
TGGCCGCGACCGCGCACAAAAAGGTGCCCGCTTCAATGCGGTCGGCCACCACGCGGTGCGAAGCACCATGCAACGCGGAGACACCTTGGATGTGGATGCGGCTGGTGCCGTGGCCTTCGATCTTCGCACCCATGGCGATCAGCAACTCGGCCAAGTCGGGAATCTCGGGCTCTTGCGCGGCGTTTTCCAACACGGTTTCGCCCTCGGCCAAGGCCGCGGCCATCAAGAAATTTTCAGTGCCGGTGACCGTCACCATGTCGGTGGCGATGCGTGCGCCTTGCAAACGTGTGCGGCTGTCTTTCAAACGCGCCACCATGTAGCCTTGCTCGACATCGATGACCGCGCCCATGGCTTGCAAGCCTTTGATGTGCTGGTCCACGGGCCGGGTGCCAATGGCGCAACCGCCAGGCAAGGACACCTTGGCATGACCAAATCGCGCCAACAATGGGCCCAGCGCCAGCACCGAGGCCCGCATGGTTTTCACCAATTCATAGGGGGCTTCCGGGGTGTGCAGCTGGCCCGCGTTCAGCACCATGTCACCCGCTTCATTGCGCTCGGCGCTCACGCCCATGTGGCGGATCAGCTTGACCATGGTGGAGACGTCTTGCAAACGCGGCACGTTGGCCAGCGTCACCGTGTCTGCCGTCAACAAGGCGGCGCAGAGTTCGGGCAGCGCCGCGTTTTTAGCGCCCGCAATGGCGACGTTGCCGTTCAAGGAACGACCGCCGCGAATCAGCAATTTGTCCATAGCGTGTCAGGCCGATCAGGCCTGGGCCTTCCATTCGGCAGGGGTGAAGGTTTTCATCGACAAAGCATGCACTTCGTCGTTGGCCATTTTCTCGCCCAAGGTGGCATAGACCTTTTGGTGCCGTTGAATCGGGCGCAAGCCCTCGAAAGCGGTGGTGACCACGGTGGCATACCAATGGCGACCATCGCCTTCGACATGCACGTGCTCGCAAGGCAAGCCATTGGCAATCATGGTTTCAATTTGGTCTGCGGTCATGGTTCAACCTCGAATTTTGTAGCCGCTGCGCAGCAGTTGAAGAGCCAGTGCGGCCACCAGCACATAGGCACCGCCCACCAGTCCCAGGCTCAGCCACGGTGAGACATCGCTGACACCAAAAAAGCCGTAGCGAAAGCCGTCGATCATGTAGAAGAACGGGTTGAGGTGGCTGACCTGTTGCCAAAACGGCGGCAGCGAATGGATGGAATAAAACACGCCGCTCAGGAACGTCATGGGCGTGATGAGAAAGTTTTGAAAGGACGACATTTGATCGAACTTGTCGGCCCACAAACCCGCGATCAGCCCCAAGGTGCCGAGCATGGCCGCGCCCAACAAGGCGAACACCAGAATCCACAAGGGGGCCACAAAAATGAGTGGCGCAAACCACATGGTGACCAGCAACACGCCCAAGCCCACCACCAAACCACGCACCACCGCCGCCAACACATAAGCAGCAAACCAGCTGAGCGGGCCCAAGGGCGTGAGCAAGATGAACACCAGGTTGCCCATCATCTTGCTTTGCACCATGGAAGAGGAACTGTTGGCAAACGCGTTTTGCAACAAGCTCATCATCACCAAGCCGGGCACCAAAAAGGCGGTGTAGCTGACACTGTCATAGACCGTGATGCGGCCTTCCAACAAATGGCCAAAGATCAGCATGTAGAGCAGCGCGGTGAGCACCGGCGCGGCAATGGTTTGCGCGCTGACTTTCCAAAAGCGCAACACCTCTTTATAAAACAGGGCTTGCCATCCCATCATGGTGCGGCTCCCATCACATCCAAGAACACATCTTCCAAATCGGCTTTGCGGATTTCCACGTCTTGCGCTTGCAAACCAGCGCTGCGCACGGCCGCCAAGTAGTGTTCAATTTGCGCCGCGTCATGCGCGGGAAACTGCACAATGCGCCCGGTGATGCGGGCTTGTGCAGCCAGCTCTGTCGGCAGTTGCTCGTCGAGTTTGAAGCGCAGCACATTGCTGGAGGCGTTTTTCAACAAGGTGCTGGTGTTGTCCAAAGCCACCACCTTGCCCTGCTTCAACATGGCGATGCGCGAGCACAAGGCCTCGGCCTCTTCCAAATAATGCGTGGTCAGCAACACGGTGTGGCCTTCGCGGTTCAAACGCGCGATGAACTGCCACAGGGTTTGACGCAATTCCACATCCACGCCTGCGGTGGGTTCATCGAGCACGATGACCGGCGGTTTGTGCACCAGCGCTTGCGCCACCAACACGCGGCGCTTCATGCCGCCCGAGAGTTGGCGCATGTTGTGGTTGGCCTTGTCGGCCAGGCCCAAACATTCGAGGAGTTCGTCCAGCCACACACCGTTGTCGGTGATGCCGAAATAGCCCGACTGAAAACGCAGGGCTTCGCGCACCGTGAAGAAGGGATCGAACACCAGCTCTTGCGGCACCACGCCCAAAATCTTGCGCACTTTGGCTGATTGGGTTTGCACATCCAGGCCATGCACCTGAATGCGGCCACTGCTGGCCTGCATGAGGCCAGCCAAGATGCTGATCAGGGTGGTTTTGCCAGCGCCGTTGGGACCAAGCAAGCCGAAGAATTCGCCAGCTTGAATGTCGAACGACACCCCGTCCAGTGCGGTGAACGTGCCACGGGCATTGCTGAAGGATTTGCTGACGGATTGGAAGGAAATAGCGGTCATAGGAAGCCTTGCATTCTACGACCTGGGGTGTTTGTACCCCTTTGCAAGAACTTCAGGCGGGCACGGGTGGCAATTGCAGCACTTCGGTCAAGCCATACACCTGCACCAAGCTGCGGGCCCGCGCGGGCAAGCCCTGCACTTGGAGTTGGCCGCCCAAGGCTTGCGCTTCTCGCATACCGGCCAGCAAAACCGCCAGTGCAGAAGAGTCAAATTGCTGCAAGGCCGATGCATCGATCGTCAACTGAGGCTGGGCTTTGACAGCCGTCACCAAGGCCTGCGCCGAGGCCGAGGCTTGGGCATGGGTCAAGACAGCGGGCAAGCTGAAGCGGGTCATTTGCGGTTGTTGGCTTTGTTGCGCTCGGCCAAAGTGGCAATCAGGCCGTCAATGCCCTTGGCATTGATTTCTTGCGAGAACTGGGTGCGGTAGTTGTCGACCAACCACACGCCCAGCAAATTGAAGTTGTAGATGCGCCAGCCGGAGGCGGTGTCTGGGGTTTTTTCCAGGCGGTAGTCGATGGCCACAGGTTCGTTGCCGCCGCGCAACTCGGAGCGAATCACCACCTCGGCTTCGGTGGCAGGTGTGCGCAAGGGCTTGACCACGATGGTGTAGTTGTCCTTCACTTGGGACAAAGCACCCGAGTAAGACCGCATCAACAGCACTTTGAATTCTTCCACCAAACGCTTTTGCTGATCGGGCGTGGCTTGCCGCCAAGCCGGGCCGACCGCAGACGCGGTCATGCGCCTGAAGTTGATGTGCTCGACCAAACGGGTGTCCACCAAGGCGGCGATTTTTTGCAAGTCGCCCGCTTTGAGTGCCGGGTCTTTGCGGACCGTGTCCAACATGTCGGTGGACAAACGCTGCATGAAGACGTCGGGGGCTTCTTGGGCCAGCGCTGGCGATTGCAGGGCCCAGGCCAAGCCCAAACCGCAAATCACGCTCAACAATTGTTGAAACGAAAAGAGAACAGTGGTGGAGATGGTTCGCATGGTCAGACAAGTTTAGT
>JBIIPF010000216.1:0-3666 GCA_044342755.1 Limnohabitans sp.
GAGACGATGGGCGCAATGCCGGTGCCACCGCCCACACACAACATGGGACCAGAGTGTTTTTGTCGCAGATAGGCTGTGCCCATGGGGCCACTGATGCGCACCGCGTCGCCCACCTTCAAGCTTGAAAACACGTAATCAGTGACACGACCACCCGGCACTTGCCGAATGTGGAATTCCATCTCGTCGTCGTTTGGCAAACCAGCCCATGAATAGGGGCGGATGTGGTCTGGTGTGAATTGCAGCGTGGCGTATTGGCCTGGCGAAAACGCCATGGGCTTGGCTGGCTTGATGCGCAAGCGCCGAATGTCGTGGGTCAGTTCTTCAATGGCCAAGACCGCGCCCTTGATGATCTTGGCCGGGTGCACAACCACCTCGTCCATGTCCGGAATTTCAATCGTGCAACTGTCAGTCAGCACCGATTGGCAAGCCAAGACATAGGCATCTTGGTCCATTTCAGGGCGACCGTTTTCAGGACCGCTGTGCTGCACCTGACCTTGGGTGACTTTGCAACGGCAAGTGCCGCATCGCCCCGACATGCAACTGTAGGAAATCGGCACGGCGTTCTCGCGCAAAACATCCAGCAGGTTTTGTCCGCTTTGAATGTTCAATCGCAGGTTCTGAGGCGCTACCACGAGTTGCATTTGAGAGGTCTGTTTGATGAGAATGAAGGCATTGTGGGCAGGCCAGCTTTATAAGTAAATACCGCAATCCATATAAGTTATATTTGATTCATGAATAAAGGTACGCCATGAATCTGCGTGACATCGACCTCAACCTGCTGGTGGTCTTCAACCAATTGCTGATGGACCGGCGTGTCTCCACCACAGCCGACAAACTGGGGCTGTCACAGCCGGCTGTCAGCAATGCACTCAAACGCTTGCGGGTGCTGTTGAAAGACGAGTTGTTTGTGCGCACGGCGCGCGGAATGGAACCCACGCCTTATGCCTTGAATCTGGTGGAGCCGATGGGCTATGCCCTGGACACATTGCAAAACGCCTTGAACCAGCGCGACAGCTTTGACCCCGTAACCAGTGAGCGCACCTTCACCTTGGGGCTGACCGATATTGGCGAGATTTACTTCATGCCCACCCTCATGGAAACCTTGTCGCGCGTGGCACCGCGCATCAAGATCAGCACCTTGCGACACAACAGCGGGCACCTGAGCGAAGACATGGCCTCGGGCAATGTGGACATTGCCGTGGGCTTGTTGCCTGGATTGACCACCGGTTTTTTCCAACGGCGTTTGTTCAAGCAACGCTATGTGTGTTTGTTTCGCCAAGGCCATCCCACAGCGCACAACCCCATCAGCTTGGCGCAGTTCAAAAGCCTCGCGCATGTGGGCGTCACCTCGGCCAACACAGGTCACAGCGAAGTGGATGAATGGTTGACCCGCAAAGGCATCGCGCGGCATATTCAATTGCATGTGCCGCATTTCGTGGCGGTGGGCCACATCTTGCAAAGCTCGGACTTGATTGCCACGGTGCCTGAGCGCTTTGCCCAGAAGTGCGCCGAGCCGTTTCAGTTGGAAACCTCACCCCTGCCCTTCAAGCTGCCCGACATCGCCATCAATTTGTTTTGGCACGCCAAGTACAACCGAGAACCAGCCAACATGTGGTTGCGCCAGTTGATGGTGGATTTGTTCACCGAGTGAGGGGATGATGGGTTGAGGCTTGAAAAAAGTTGATGTTTGATGCAAAATCATCACGCATCAAAAGGACGCCCCATGAGAACCACCCTGGACATTGACGACGATGTGCTGTTTGCAGCCAAGGAAATCGCCAAGCGCGAAAAGAAAACCGTGGGCACGGTGGTCAGCGAATGGGCGCGACGCTCGTTTCATGCGTCGCCAACGACATTGGAGGTGCAAGAACCCCCGCCACCCGCCGAAGGGCCCTTGGTGAAATATGGCTTCATGCCCTTGCCACATCGCGGCGTGATCATCACCAACGAATTGGTGAACCGCATCCGCGAGGAAGAAGGCATCTGATGCGGGCCTTGTTGGATGTCAACGTCTTGATCGCCCTGAATGACCAAGCGCATGTGCACCACGCGATTGCCAACCAATGGATGGCGCAGCACATGCACCTCGGCTGGGCGAGTTGCCCCCTGACCCAAAACGGCATGCTGCGCATCATGAGCCAAAGCAGTTATCTGAACGCACAACCTTTGAAAAACTTGTTTGGAATGTTGCGCCGTGAAACGCAACATGCGCAACATGCTTTTTGGCCAGACGACCTGAGCCTGTTAGATGCCACCCACATTGACGCCGACAAACTGCTCAGTCCCAACCAACTGACCGATGCTTACCTGCTGGCCTTGGCCGTGAAAAACAAAGGTCGGCTCATCACCCTCGACAAGCGCATTCCCTTGAACGCCGTGCC
The DNA here is from genome assembly GCA_044342755.1 of Limnohabitans sp. Lineage (GTDB taxonomy): Bacteria > Pseudomonadota > Gammaproteobacteria > Burkholderiales > Burkholderiaceae_C > Limnohabitans. The sequence continues at coordinate 2,382 of JBIIPF010000216.1, forward strand.
TGGTGCAACACCCAAGCACTTGGTCAGCCTCTGAACCTCAGGCCAGTTGCTGCTCCAGGTCGTGCAACACCTGGTAGCAGGGCAACACTTGCGCCACGCTGCCATTCGGTTCACGGCCTTCACGGATGGCCGCAAAAAACTCGCGGTCTTGCAACTCGATGCCGTTCATCGATACCGCCACTTTGGACACATCGATTTTTTCTTCCTTGCCATTGAACAAGTCGTCGTAACGCGCAGTGTAGGTGGCACTGTCGCCGATATAGCGGAAGTAAGTGCCCAAAGGGCCATCGTTGTTGAAGCTCAGAGACAAGGTGCAAATGGCGCCGTTGGCCGCTTGCAATTGAATGCTCATGTCCATGGCAATCCCGAGGGTGGGATGAATGGGCCCTTGCACAGCGTTGGCTTTGACGACAGGGCTACCGGCTTGGTAGGCGAACAAATCAACGGTGTGCGCGGCGTGGTGCCAAAGCAAGTGATCGGTCCAGCTGCGGGCTTGTCCCAGGGCATTCATGTTGGTGCGGCGAAAGAAATAAGTTTGCACATCCATTTGGTGGATATTGAACTGGCCCGCCTGAATCTGCTGGTGCACGAACTGGTGGCTGGGGTTGAAGCGGCGCGTGTGGCCGCACATGGCCACCAAGCCGGTTTGCTTTTGCAAGTCCACCACTTCTGCACCGTCTTTGTAAACATCGCACAAAGGAATTTCCACTTGCACATGCTTGCCTGCTTTCAAGCAAGCGATGGACTGCGAGGCATGCATTTGCGTGGGTGTGCACAAAATCACCGCATCCACATCATTCAGCGCCAAGCTCTCGTGCAGGTTGGTGGTGACGTGGGCAATACCGTATTTGTCAGCCACTTCTTGGGTCTTGGGCAGCTCGCGGCCAATTAGCGACACCACCTCGACACCGTCGATGAGTTTGATGCCGTCCAGATGCTTGATGCCAAATGCGCCTGCGCCTGCCAGGGCAACTTTGATGGTCTTGTTCATGAGTTCTCCAAAATCAAATGACCCACCGCCGTGTTGCTGGCAGGCACATGGTAGAAACGGTGCGCCACATGGGGTGGCGCTTTGCCTTCGTTGACGTCGCTCATCGCGCCACGCGCAATCAGCCACATCACCAATTCAATGCCTTCGCTGCCCGCTTCGCGCACGAAGTCGATGTGGGGAATGGCCGCCGCCGCCGCCGGATCGGCAATCAATTTATCGAGAAACGCGTTGTCAAAGTCTTTGTTGATCAGCCCCGCACGTGGACCTTGCAATTGGTGGCTCATGCCGCCAGTA
>JBIIPF010000217.1:0-3643 GCA_044342755.1 Limnohabitans sp.
TTGAAAAAGGCAAGGGCGAAGTGGTCACCGCGCCTGTGATCCGCACCGAGATTGGCGGCGGTCGGGTGCAAATCTCCGGTCAGATGACCACCACCGAAGCGGCTGACACTGCGTTGTTGTTGCGGGCTGGCTCCTTGGCCGCGCCGATGGACATCATCGAAGAGCGCACCATTGGCCCCAGCCTGGGCGCTGAAAACATCGCCAAAGGGTTTGATTCGGTCACCTGGGGCTTTGTCGCCGTCGCTGTCTTCATGTGCCTTTATTACGCCTTGTTTGGCGTCATCTCCAGCATTGCGTTGGCGGTGAACTTGCTGTTGCTGGTGGCCGTGCTCTCGATGTTGCAAGCCACACTCACCCTGCCGGGCATGGCGGCGATGGCACTGGTGCTGGGCATGGCGATTGACGCCAACGTGCTGATCAACGAGCGGGTGCGCGAAGAATTGCGCAATGGTGCAGCACCGCAAACCGCGATCCACACCGGCTATGACCGCGCTTGGTCCACCATCCTCGACTCCAACGTCACCACCCTGATTGCGGGCTTGGCCTTGTTGGCCTTTGGCTCGGGTCCGGTGCGCGGCTTTGCGGTGGTGCATTGCTTGGGCATTCTCACCAGTATGTTCTCGGCGGTGTTTTTCTCCCGCGGCCTGGTCAACCTTTGGTATGGCCGCCAAAAACGTTTGCAATCTGTGTCCATCGGCACCATCTGGCGCCCTGATGCGTCCACCCGCGATGCGATCGCCAAAGCCAAAGCCGACTGAAAGCAGACCATGGAATTTTTCAAAATCCGCAAAGACATTCCGTTCATGCGCCATGCCTTGGTGTTCAATGCCATCTCGTTGATCACGTTTTTGGCGGCGGTGTTTTTCCTCTTCAGCCGCGGCTTGCATTTGTCGGTGGAGTTCACGGGCGGCACCTTGATGGAGGTGAGCTTTGCACAACCGGTGGCGCTGGACCCGATGCGCGAGCGGATTGCCAAGTTGGGCATCAACGATGTGCAGGTGCAAAACTTTGGCTCGGCGCGTGATGTGCTCATCCGCATGCCAGCCTTGAAGGGCAGCACCGCCACCGAGCAAAGCACCAAAGTGATGGCCGCTTTGAAAGAAGCCGACCCCAGCGCTGAACTCAAGCGCACCGAGTTTGTCGGCCCTCAAGTGGGCGACGAACTCGCTATCGATGGCTTGAAAGCCCTGGCCTTTGTGGTGGTGGGCATCATGATTTACTTGGCCATCCGCTTCGAGTGGAAATACGCGGTGGCTGGCATCATCGCCAACTTGCACGACGTGATCATCATCTTGGGCTTTTTTGCCTATTTTCAGTGGGAGTTCTCGCTCCCCGTGTTGGCCGCGGTGTTGGCCGTGCTGGGCTATTCGGTGAATGAATCGGTGGTCATTTTCGACCGGGTGCGCGAGAACTTCCGCCGCTTTCGCAAAATGAACACGGTGGAAATCATTGACAACGCGATCACCTCCACCATCAGCCGCACCATCATCACCCACGGCTCAACCCAACTCATGGTGTTGTCCATGCTTTTGTTTGGCGGCGCCACCCTGCACTATTTCGCCTTGGCGCTGACCATTGGTATTTTGTTTGGCATTTACTCCTCGGTGTTTGTCGCCGCCTCCATCGCCATGTGGTTGGGTATTCGCCGCGAAGACCTGATTAAATTCACGGGAAAAAAAGAAGAGGAAGACCCGAACGACCCGAACTCGGGCGCGGTGGTTTAAACCACTCTAACCAACCAAAAAGGCACCCGCGGGTGCCTTTTTTATGTATGTACGCGGGTCCGTGGGTCAGTGCGCCACGCGTGCTGATTGGTCGTCACACAACTCGTCGAGCACCAGCGCATCAGGCTCGATGCCCGCACTCCAATAGACCATGAGCACGATGATTTTCAAATCATCCAAACTGACTGGGTAGTTGGGCACAGCCATGGCGCGGTCAACCACAATCTCGCGCATTTGCGCTGGCAACACACCCGCGCCTTCCATGAAGGTGAGAAAGCCCAAGCCGTCGGCGCCGATGTGCTGTTGCTCGGCGTCCGAGTAGATGCGCATGCTGAAGGGGGATTGCACGTAGGCGGGTTGCAAACCGGGTTTGTTGTGGCCCACGTGGATGATGTCGGCTTGGGCGGCGATGTTGAGGCCCGCCAACCAAGACAGGGCTTGTTCAATTTCGTCGGCGTCGAAGCCAGCGGCGCTGAGTTTGCGGCTTAGCAGAGGCAGCTCTGGACACGCTTCGCCGCGCCAGTAGTGCTCGTAGACATACACAAGGACATCGAACATGGGGGGCAATATAACCTGTTTTCTGCGCCCCTTTGAAAATAAATTTCGGTGGTTTCATGTGTTGTTGTGTACGTCAACACAGGCCTTGGTTTCAAGGCGATGGCCGGGGCCCACACAGCGCCCACAAGGGTCTTTCATCACGCACCAACGCGTTGGTACAAACCACCTGGCAAGCGTGCCAGCACACCACGGCTTTCGAGCTCGTGCAAAGCCACCAGAGCGTCTTCCAAGTCCAGCTGGCTGCGCGCCAACAACACGTCCAAGGTTTGCGGGTCGTGGCCCAACGCATCGCACAAGGCCTGTTGTGCAGCGCCTTGCGGCTGCGCGTGAGCAGGCGGCGCATCATCGGTATCGACCTGAAGTTGCAAGGGCAATTCTTCCAACACGTCTTGCGCGGTTTCCACCAGCTTGGCACCTTGGCGCAGCAAGGCATGGCAGCCGCGCGACAAGGCTGAATGGATGGAGCCGGGCACGGCAAATACCTCTTTGCCTTGCGCCAGCGCCATGTCAGCCGTGATGAGCGAGCCCGACTTCAACGCCGCCTCCACCACCAACACGCCCGAACTCAAGCCCGCGATCAAGCGGTTGCGGCGCGGGAAATGGTGGGCGATGGCCGGCGTGCCCGGCGGCAATTCACTGAGCAGCCAACCGTGTTGCGCCACTTGCTGCGCCAAGCCTTGGTGCGCACGCGGATAAACCTGGTCCAAACCCGTGCCCACCACCGCGATGGTGGCGCAGGTGACTGCGTTGGCGGCTTGCAACGCGCCTTGGTGTGCCGCGCCATCAATGCCCAGCGCCAAGCCCGACACCACACAACAACCTGCGGCTTGCAAACTGTGTGCGAATGCGCGCGCGTTTTCGCGGCCTTGCGCCGTGGGGTTGCGGCTGCCCACAACGGCCACACTGGTGTTGCAAGGCCGCTCGAGTTGTCCTTGCGCAAACAACAGGGGCGGCGGGTCTTCCAGCGCCAACAAACCCTGCGGGTACTGCGCATCAGCCCACGTCCAGACCGCGTGTTGCACACCCTCGGCGGCTTGCGCGAGCCAGGCTTGGGTGCGGGTGCACAGCGCCAGCCAGTTGGGCGGCTCAAGTTGCAGCGCTTGCACTTGCGCGTGGCTGAGCACTTGTTGCAAGGCTTGCGGCGACTGCGCCAACACCGCTTGCACCGAGCCAAAGGTCTGCAACAGTTGACGCAGGGTTTGCGGCCCGATGCTGGGGGTGTGCGACAGGCGCAGCCACAGTGCCCATTCGGGCAAAGCTTGCAGGCGGGTGGTGCGGGCGCTGAGTGAGGCGTTCATGGCGTGTGCACAGGGAGTGAATCAGGCTTGAGCTTAAAAACACACGAGGCACTTGGGTCCCAG
>JBIIPF010000218.1:0-3610 GCA_044342755.1 Limnohabitans sp.
TGATGGTCGAGCACAGCAGGATGTTGAAGCGCTGCGCCACGAAATCGCGCATCACCCGCTCGAGTTCACGCTCGGGCATTTGGCCATGGGCCACGGCAATGCGCGCTTCGGGCAGCAGTTCTTGCAAGCGCGCCAAGCGGTTTTGGATGGTTTCCACCTCGTTGTGCAAAAAATAGCATTGGCCGCCGCGCTTGAGTTCGCGCAGCACCGCTTCGCGGATGACGCCGTTGTCCTCGGTGCGCACAAAGGTTTTGATGGCCAAACGGCGCTGTGGCGCGGTGGCAATCACGCTCAGATCGCGCAAGCCTTCCAAGGCCATGCCCAAGGTGCGCGGGATGGGCGTGGCGGTCAGGGTCAGCACATCCACCTCGGCGCGCAGCGCTTTCAAGGTTTCTTTGTGGCGCACGCCAAAGCGGTGTTCTTCGTCAATCACCAGCAGGCCCAAATCCTTGTACTTCACCGATTCGCTGAGCAACTTGTGGGTGCCGACCACGATGTCCACGCTGCCTTCTTCCAAGCCAGCCATGGCAGCTTTCACTTCCTTGGGCGTGCGAAAACGGCTCATCTCGGCGATGCGCACAGGCCACTTGGCAAAGCGATCGGTGAGGGTTTGGAAATGTTGCTCAGCCAGCAAGGTGGTGGGGGCCAGGATGGCAACTTGCTTGCCGCCCATGACGGCAATGAAGGCGGCGCGCAAGGCGACCTCGGTCTTGCCAAAGCCCACGTCGCCGCACACCAAGCGGTCCATCGGGCGGGGGCTGATCATGTCTTGAATCACCGCATGGATGGCGGCGCGTTGGTCGGCGGTTTCTTCAAAACCAAAGTCGGTGGCAAAGGTTTCGTAGTCCTGCGCGGTGTAGCGGAATGCATGGCCTTGGCGGGCGGCGCGGCGGGCATAAATGTTCAGCAATTCAGCGGCAGCGTCGCGCACCTGTTCGGCGGCACGGCGGCGCGCCTTGTCCCACTGACCCGAACCCAAGCGGTGCAAGGGCGCCTGATCGGGGCTCACACCGCTGTAGCGGCTGATCAGGTGCAACTGGCTCACAGGCACGTACAACGTGGCTTCGTCCGCGTATTCCAGGTGCAAAAACTCTTGCAACAACGGCTGCCCTTGGTCGTCCACGCCTTGGCCCATGTCCATGTTCACCAAGCCCCGGTAGCGGCCGATGCCGTGGGCACTGTGCACCACGGGGTCGCCCACGTTCAATTCGCTCAGGTCTTTGATGAGCGACTCGACATCGCTCACCTGTTCTTGTTTGCGCCGACGACGCACCGTTGTGCTGGCGGCAAACAACTCGGTTTCGGTGACCAAGTCGATGCCTTTTTCCAGCCAGGCAAACCCGGCGTGCAGGCTGCTGGTGGCCAAGCCAAAAAGCTCGGTGCTGCCTAAAAATTCTTCAAAATTTTCAAAAACAACTGGGCTGATGCCACCAGCGCGGATGAAATCCAACAGGCTTTCACGGCGTCCATCGGACTCGGCCAAGATCAGCATCCGTTGTTGACTGCTGTGCTGGCGCATGCTGAGTTTGGCCAAGGGGTGGTTGGCTGCGCGCTCCACGGTCAAGTCGGGCAGACTGGTGGCCCACTCAGCAGCGTCCACGGATGTGGTGGCGCGCACACTCAGCGTGGCGTGGGTTTGGGTGGCGGCAAAAAACTGTTCGGTGCTCAAGAACAAATGGGCTGGCGGCAACACGGGCCGCTCGGGGTCGCCCTGCGACAGCCGAAACCGCTCTTGCGCGTCTTGACCAAAGCGTTGCAGCACCGGTTCCAATTCACCGTGCAACACCACCAAAGCGTCTTCACCAAGGTAATCAAACACCGTGGCGGTTTCTTCAAAAAACAAGGGCAGGTAATACTCAATGCCAGCTGTCGCCACGCCGTTGCCCATGTCTTTGTAGATCCGGCTGCGGGTGGGGTCACCGTCCAAGAGTTCGCGCCAACGGCTGCGAAACAAGGCACGCGCCGTGTCGTCCATGGGGAACTCGCGACCGGGCAGCAAACGCACTTCGGGCACGGGGTAGAGGCTGCGTTGGGTGTCGGGGTCGAAGGTGCGGATCGAGTCGATCTCGTTGTCGAACAAATCCACCCGGTAGGGCACCAGAGAGCCCATGGGAAACAAATCGATCAGGCCGCCCCGCACCGTGTACTCACCCGGACTCACCACTTGTGACACATGGCTGTAACCGGCCAAGCTGAGTTGCGCTTTCAGCTTGGCTTCGTCCAAGTTCTGTTTGATTTTGAAAGAAAAGGTGTAGGCGGCCAAAAACGCGGGCGGCGCCAAGCGGTACAAGGCCGTCGCCGCGGGCATCAACACGGCATCTGCTTCACCCTGTGAGATGCGCCACAAGCTGGCCAAGCGTTCACTGATCAGGTCTTGATGCGGTGAAAAGGTGTCATAGGGCAGGGTTTCCCAGTCCGGAAACAAGACGCAGCGGGCGTCCGGTGCGAAGAACAGCAGTTCATCCAGCAGGCGCTGTGCGTCAAATGCATCGGCGGTGATGATGGCGACTCGCCGACCTTGCATTTTTTCCCGCGTGATGAGCTCGGCCAATAAAGCTGCGTCGGCAGAACCAGCAGGCTTGGCAAGGGTGAATTTCTTAGCGGAATGAAGCGCGGGCAGTTGCATGAATCAAGGGGTAACCAACATGACAAACACCCCCGAATGCAGGCAAGCGGGGGTGGCAAGTGCTGATTCTAGAATGGGGCTTCAAATTGCATTCTGTCGCTTGACGAAACCCCGCCACCCATGAACCCACAGTTCCCGCGATTTCACGTGGTCATCCCTTGTGCAGGCAGTGGCAGCCGCTCTGGCTTGGGCGGCCCTAAGCAATATGCGTTGCTGGCTGGTGAACCCATGGTGGTGCACACCTTGCGTGCTTTTGAAGGAGTACCCGGTTTCGCCCAAGGTGTCGTGGTGGTTGCACCCGATGACAGGCAGATGTCCGAGGTGTTTGCTTTGTACCCCCAGGCTCAATTCACGATTTCCAATACCGGCGGCGCTACCCGCGCCCAAAGCGTGTTGGCAGGTTTGCTGGCGCTGCAATCGATGGGCGTGGATGGCCATGACTGGGTCTTGGTACACGACGCCGCCCGCTGCTTGGTCACCCCTGCACTGATTGAAAAACTGCTGCGGGCTTGTCACAACGACGCGGTGGGCGGCTTGCTGGCATTGCCACTGCCGGACACCTTGAAAGCCGAATCTGAAGGGCGGGTCAGCAGCACCTTGCCGCGCAGCCACAAATGGCTGGCGCAAACCCCTCAAATGTTCCGTTGGGACAGCTTGTTTGGGGCCTTGGCGCAAGCCGGCGACCAGGTCACGGACGAAGCCAGTGCCCTGGAGGCTCTAGGCCAAGCACCCTTGTTGGTGCCTTCGGCTTCGTTCAATTTCAAAGTCACTTACCAAGAGGACATGGCCATGGCAGAAGCGGTGTTGCAGCAGCGAAAGGCGGGCGCATGAAAACATTTCGCATTGGCGAGGGCTGGGATGTGCACGCCTTGGTGCCAGGACGCGCGCTGGTGATTGGTGGGGTCACCATCCCTTACCACGTGGGCTTGCTCGGTCACTCAGACGCCGATGTGCTCCTGCACGCCATCACCGATGCCCTGTTGG
>JBIIPF010000017.1:0-14142 GCA_044342755.1 Limnohabitans sp.
GGCATTTTGCAATCCGTTGATTTGCTGCTGATGGTGGTCATCGGGGGTTTGGGCTCGGTGCATGGCGCTTTTTTGGGCGCGATTTTTCTCATCACCATGCCCCAGCTCATCACCCTGGGCAAAGACTTTTTGCCAGCGTTCATTGGGCAAGCGCCTGGTTTGCAAGCCGTGGTGTATGGCTTGGTACTGATTGGCTTTGTGATGTTCGAGCCCATGGGTTTGTATGGCCGCTGGCTGAAAATTCGCACCTGGTTTGAACTCTTTCCCTTCTACCGCAAAGGCATGTTCAAGCGGCAGAAAAGTTTCCAAAAATCGGACCGACTCAAATGAGCGACATCTTGTTGAGTGCCCACGATTTAACCGTTCGCTTTGGTGGCGTGCTGGCGGTCAATGGCGTGAGCTTCGATGTGCGCCAAGGCGAGGTGTTCACACTCATCGGCCCCAATGGCGCAGGGAAAACCACGGTGTTCAATCTGATCAGCCGCATCTACACCCCCACTTCCGGCCATTTGAATTTCTTGGGCCAGCGCTTGAGCGATGTACAGCCGCATGCCGTGGCCGCCATGGGCATTGCCCGTACCTTTCAAAACATCGAATTGTTTGAACACGCCACGGTGTTGCAAAACCTGCTCATCGGTCGGCATGTGCACAACCGGACCGGCTTTTGGAGCCAAATGCTGTTCACTTCAACCGTGCGCAACGCCGAACGCGCCACCCGCCAAAAAGTGGAGGAGGTGATTGACTTCCTCGATTTGCAGCACTACCGCGACACCTTGGTGGCCGGTTTGCCCTATGGTGTGCGCAAGGTGGTGGAGTTGGCACGAGCTCTGAGCACCGACCCCAAGTTGTTGTTGTTGGATGAACCCTCATCGGGTTTGAATGTGGAAGAAACCGCTGACATGGCGTTTTGGATTCAGGACATTCAACACGACTTGGGCATCACAGTCTTGATGGTGGAACATGACATGAGTTTGGTTTCCAAGGTCAGCAACCGGGTCTTGGCCATGAACCAAGGCGAGGTCTTGGCCATGGGCGAACCAGCCCAGGTGCAGGCCAATGAGGCGGTCATCGAAGCCTATCTGGGCGGCAGTTTTGATGCTGCCAATTTGCGGCGAAAGGGCTAAAACATCATGGACGCCTTGCTGCAACTCAACAATGTGGAAAGCGCCTATGGGCCGGTGCGCGCCATTCGCGGCGTCAGTTTGTCGGTGCTGCGCGGTCAAATTGCAGCGGTGTTGGGCTCGAATGGCGCGGGTAAAACCACCATCCTGAAAACCATCTCGGGCATCATCGATCCGCGCAAAGGCAGCATCCATTTCAAGGGTGACAACATCACCGCCATGGACCCGGCATTGATCGTGCAGCGTGGTTTGGTGCATGTGCCTGAAGGCCGCGAGGTGTTTCCCCTGTTGTCGGTGAAAGACAATCTGTTGATGGGGGCTTACACGCGGCAAGACCGCGACGCCATCGCCCGCGACATGGAATTGGTGTTTGGCTATTTCCCCATTTTGAAAGAGCGCGCCCAACAAGATGCAGGTTTGTTGTCCGGCGGACAGCAGCAAATGCTGGCCATCTCTCGCGCCCTCATGAGCGAGCCCGAGATGATCTTGTTGGACGAACCCAGCCTGGGCTTGTCGCCCAAACTCACGCAGGAGATTTTTGAAATCGTGGTGCGCATCAACCGCGAGCGTGGCACCACCATGTTGTTGGTCGAGCAAAACGCCAACATGGCCTTGAACGTGGCCGACCATGGCTTTGTTTTGGAGTCGGGGCGCATCGTCATGGAAGACAGCTGTGACCGCTTGCGCGAAAAAGACGACATCAAAGAGTTTTACCTCGGCCTCAAAGAAGCGGGTGCCCGCGATGAGCGTCGTTGGAAAAAGAAAAAAACCTGGAGATGACATGAGTCAACTGTGGAACACCGACCATGCCCGTGGCACCACTCAGGTGGTGATGCCAGGCGCAACCATGGTCGAGGTGTTTTGGAATGCGGTGGCTCAACGCGGCCAGCGTTTGATGATGCGTGAGAAAAAGTTCGGCATTTGGCGTGGTTGGACGTGGAACGAAACCGGCGACGCGGTGCGCCAACTCGCCATGGGTTTGGCTGCGCATGGTTTTGCGCCCGGCGACTGCGCATCCATCTTGGCCAACACGCGTTTGGAATGGGTTTTGGCGGACATGGCCGTGCTCAGTGCCGGTGGTGTGTCCAATGGCATCTACCCCACGGATGCGGCGCCGCAGGTGCATTTCCAGTGCGAAGACTCATCCACCACCGTGTTGTTCGTCGAAGATGAAGAACAACTCGACAAAGCCTTGGTCACGCGAGAACAGCTGCCCAAGTTGAAACTGATCGTGGTGATGGACATGGAAGGCCTGACCCGTTTCAGTGACCCCATGGTGATCAGCCTGAACCAGCTGCGCGAGGAGGGGGCCACCTTTGACGCAGCCAACGCCGGTTTGTTCGAGCAGCGTGTGCACAGTCGCCGCCCAGAAGACCTGGCCATCCTGATTTACACCTCGGGCACCACCGGCAAACCCAAAGGCGCGATGCACAGCCATGCCGCATTGGTGTATATCGTGCGGGGCTACAACCAGGTGTTGCGCCAAGACGAGACCGACGAGCGCATGTTGTTTTTGCCGCTGTGCCATGTGGCCGAACGCTTGGGCGGTCAGTATTTCTCCATCTACACCGGCACCGTGTTCAACTTTGTCGAAAACCCCGACACCGTGCCCGAAAACGTGCGCGAGATTGCGCCCACCACCTTCACCGCTGTACCACGCGTGTGGGAGAAGTTTTACTCGGCTGTGACGATTGCCATTGCCGAAGCCGGTCTGCTTCAACAATTTGTTTATCGCCAATGCATGGCCGTGGGCTATGCCGTCAGTGACCGGGTGTTGGCGCAACGCCCGGTGCCTGTGTGGCTCAAAGCTGCGTTTCATTTGGCCAATGTGTTGGCGTTGAACAATGTGCGCCGCATGATGGGCATTCAACGCGCTCGCACTTTGGTGACCGGTGCCGCACCCATCTCGCCCGAGTTGGTGCGTTGGTATTTGGCATTGGGCTTGCCCATGATGGAAGTCTGGGGACAAACCGAATCTTGCGGCGGCTCGACCGCCATGCCGGCCCACCGCATCAAACTGGGCAGCATTGGCACGGCATGCCCGTACAACGAAGTGATGGTCGATCCGAACACCCAAGAGTTGCTGATTCGCGGCCCGAATGTGTTCATGGGCTATTTGAATCAACCCGAAAAAACCGCCGAAACCGTGGATGCCCAAGGTTGGCTGCACACCGGTGACGTGGGCAGCGTCGATGCTGATGGTTATTTCCGCATCACCGACCGCATGAAAGACATCATCATCACGGCGGGCGGCAAAAACATCACGCCCAGCGAATGGGAAAACGAGTTGAAGTTCTCGCCCTATGTCACCGATGCCGTGGTGATTGGCGACCGCCGTGCCTACCTCACCGTCATCATCATGATCGACCTGGAAAATGTTGAGAAATTTGCGCAAGACCAGGACGTGCCTTTCTCCAATTACGCCAGCCTGACCCGCGCCGCCGAGGTGCAAGCGCTGATTCAAGCCGAGATTGAAAAGGTCAACCGCAAGTTCGCGCGGGTCGAGCAAATCAAGCAGTTCCGTCTGCTGGATACCCAACTCACCGCCGAAGACGATGAACTCACGCCCACCATGAAGCTCAAGCGCAAGTTCGTGGAGCAGAAGTACAAAAACATGATCGAAGAGATGTACCGTGCTTAAACATACCCACAGGAGACTGCAATGAAATTGAAACTCACTTGGCTGCTGCTGGCATTGGCCAGTGCCAGCGTGTTCGCCCAACAACAAGGCGTGACCAAAACCGACATCACGATTGGCACCATTCAGGATTTATCGGGGCCACTTGCCAGTTATGGCAAAGCCGTGCGCAACGGCATGCAACTTCGCATTGACGAATTGAATGAGCAGGGCAGCCTGCACGGTCGCAAACTCAAGCTCATCACTGAGGACTCGGGCTACGACCCCAAACGGGCGGTGTTGGCGGCGCAAAAGTTGGTCAACCAAGACAAAATTTTCATCATGGCCGGCCACATTGGCACGGCACAAAACAACGCCGCCATGCCGGTGCAGTTTGAAAAAAACATCATCAACTTCTTTCCGGTGACGGCTGCACGTGAAATGTACGAACCCTTCAACCGCTTGAAGTACGCCATTTTTGCCACCTACTTCGACCAAATGCGTGCGGCGGTTCCTGCTTTGGTGAAAGAGAAAAAAATTGCCAAGGTTTGTGCCATTTACCAAGACGATGAGTTTGGTTTGGAGGTGTTTCGCGGTGCAGAGGCCGGATTGAAAACCATCAACATGGGTTTCACTGAGAAGACCACCTTCAAGCGTGGCGCCACCGATTTTTCATCCCAGGTGGCCCGCATGAAGTCGGCCGGTTGTGAGATGGTGGTCTTGGGCACCATCATTCGCGAAACAGTGGGCACCATTGCCGAGTCACGCAAAACCGGCTTCAACCCGCATTTCATTGGCTCAAGCGCTGCTTACACCGACTTGATCCACAAGCTCGGTGGCAAGGCCATGGACGGCATGTACGCCACCATGACCGTGCCCCATCCTTATTTGGATGAGGCCTCCAAGCCCATCAGCTTTTGGGCCAACAAGTACAAAACCAAATTCAACGAAGATCCCACGGTGTTCTCGGTGTATGGCTACTTGATCATTGACAACTTCATCAAAGCCGCGCAAAAGGTCGGGCCCAACCTCACCACGGATAGTTTTGTCGCAGTCATGGACAGCATGACTTTCCCCACCGATTTCTTTGGCAGCCCAGAGGCCAGCTTCTCTAAGACCAAGCACCTGGGCTCCAACCGCAGCCGCTTGGCCCAAATCCAAGATGGCCGCTGGAAAATCATTTCCGACTATTACAAAATCGACTGAGATCGCTGCTGCCCGGGCCATGGACCGGCTCCGAGCCTGGGCGATCTGATGACAATACTGTCACATACCCTGTTAAGGGCTTGTTTTTCATGGGTTTTTATGTAGTTTTTGGTGTTGATGCCGATATAACCGGGATCCAACAACTTTGTTAGCCCATGATGAACATTGCCAAGTTGCTCATCTTGTTTCTTTTGACCAGCCCTGTTTTTGCAGCGGACATCAGTTCTTGCACATTGAAAAAGCAGGAAGATGACAAAAATTACTGCAAAGCCTCGTTCGCGGGCAGTGGCACCTTTTGCGACTTGATCCGCAATGGCGAACGCAAGCGAGACTGCACCTTCATGGTCATTCGCATCCAGCGTGACAACTCCTACAAAGTCAAACCCTACGTGAAAGAAGTGGTCGCCACCGAATAAACCCGATGGTCTCGACTTATCGCCCCTGAAACTGGGCTGGGCGCTTTTCAATGAAGGACTGAACGCCCTCGGCCGCATCGGCACTGTTGGCCAATCGTTGCTGGGTGCTGTCAAAACCCGCCATGGCAGCCATCGGACCTTCCTCAATGGCTTGCAGCACCGACAAGCGTGTCGCCACCACCGCCAATGGTGCTTGTTCCGCAATCAGGTGGGCCATTCGCATGGCTTCAGCCAACTCGCTGCCCGCAGGTACCACCTTTTGCACAAAGTGAAGCCGCAGTGCTTCAGTCGCATCAAACTCATCACCGGTCAGTAAATGCAGCATGGCGTTGCCCATGCCTGCGCGTTCGGCCATGCGCAAGGTGGCACCTCCTGTGGCCATGATGCCGCGCTTGACCTCCAGTTGCGAAAAACGACAGTTGTCCGCGGCCACCACGATGTCAGCGGCCAGCATCAGTTCGATGCCCAAGGTGTAGGTGATGCCCTTGACGGCCACCACCAAGGGCTTTTGACGCCTGCGAAAACCCTGTGTGCCCAGGTTGACTGGATCGACATCGCCCAAGGCCGCTGCGTGCTCGCCACGTTGCATCAAACCGGCGAAACTGGGCAGGTCCAAGCCTGCGGTGAAATGCTCGCCAGCCGCGCACAAGACGCCCACGCGCAAGTCGGACGAGTCGTCCAACAAGCTGAAGGCCTTGGCCAACTGCGCGTACATGGCGGGGGTGAAGCCATTCCTTTTGGCTGGCCGGTTGATGGTGATCTGCAACACCGGGCCTTGCACCAGGTGGTCAATGCGCCCTTCGGTAGCGCTCAAGTCTTCACCTCGTCGGTATCGCGCTCCTCCAAACGGCCATCGGCATGGCGGGCAAAACGCCCGGTGTCACGCGGATGCACGGGATCGGAAGCGCCCCAAGGCCAGCCACCAAATTCAGTCCGGCGGTAATCTTCAAAAGCTTGGTGAATTTCAGCCTGGGTGTTCATCACAAACGGGCCGTACTGCGCCACCGGTTCGCCAATTGGGCGCGCTTGCAACATCAGCAACTCCACCGCATCGCTGCCCGTGTTGTGGATGTCCAAGTCGTCTTGGGCCACCACCTCGATCACAGAACGCTGTGGCATGTTTTGTCCGGCGAGCTTCAAACCTTGGCCCGCAAAGAAATACAACTGCCGTTTCGTGCCGGCGTGAACGGTGCGCGGTAAGGTCCAGCGTGCACCGGCTTCCAGTCGAATCGTGAAGATGGCCAAGTCCGATTGCGCTTGGCTGGCCCAAGAGTGCGGCGGTGGTGGCAAGCCTTGGGCGTCATTCAAGTGACCGGCCACCACCAACACCTCGGTGGCACATCCATTGGCGTCAACATGGCGCACGGTTTGAATTTGTTCGCGCCAAAACATGGTGAAGTGCGGTTCGCACATCTTGTCCTTGGCGGGCAAGTTCAACCAGAGTTGAAACAGCTCGCAGGTGTTTTTGTGGTCTTGGTGACGCAGTGGAAACATCTCGCAGTGCACGATGCCTTTGCCCGCCGTCAGCCACTGCACATCGCCATCGCCAAAGCGGGCTGTGGCCCCCAAAGAATCGGAATGGTCGATGCGTCCCTGGCGCACGATGGTCACGGTTTCAAAACCACGGTGCGGGTGCGATGGAAAGCCCGGAATGGTTTGGCCGTGGTACATGCTCCAGCCGTCTTTGTTGCCAAAGTCGCTGCCCATTTGACGTCCCGCCAGCGAAGCATTGGGCCCCATCTGGGCATTGCCTTCGGGGTAATGGTCTAAGTGGTGCACACAAAACAAAAATGGGTCCATGGTTTGCCATGGAAACGACAGTGAAGAAATGTTGAGGATGCTGGAAGACATGGCGATCACTTGCAAAAAGTTATTCCAAAGCTTGGTAGACCAACTGCTTGACCATGCGGCGGTAGTACTGGCGAATTGGACCTGGCGTTTGCGCCATCAGCAAACCAATCACTTGCTCCTTCGGATCAATCCAAAAGAAGGTGCCACCGGCACCGGCCCAAGCGTAATCACCCTCCGAGCCCGGCACGCTGGCCATGCCCGGGCCTTGGCGCACCATGAAGCCCAGGCCAAAGGTGTAGCCCTGCACGCCCATCAACAGTTCGCCGGGTTGCAAGGGTGTGGCCACTTTGGGCCCCAAGTGGTCAGAGGTCATCAACGCGATGGTGCTGCGGCTGAGGTAGCGGCGGCCATCCAGGGTGCCATTGTTCAACAGCATTTGGCAAAAGCGCAGGTAATCGGCGGCGGTGGTGACCAAACCCGCACCACCCGAATCGTTGCCTTGCACCTGGGTGGGGTCCAACACGGGGGCCATGGGTTTTTGCGTGAGGGGGTCGATGGCCAAGGGCTGGGCAATGCGGTGTACCTGGTTGGCGGGCACGACAAACGCCGTGTCCTTCATGCCCAAGGGCTTGATCAGTCGCTCATTCAACAAAACGCCCAGCGGCTTTTTGCCAACCGCTTCCAAAACCCGGCCCAGCAAATCGGTGGACAAGCTGTATTCCCAGGTGCTGCCGGGTTGCCACTGCAAAGGCGCTTTGGCAAAGGCGGCCACTTGTTGCTCGGGGTTCAAGGTGATCCAAGCCGAGGGGGTTTCGTTTGAGAACAAACCGGCTTGGATGTAGGCGTTGCGCATCGCCGCAGAGCGGGTGAATTCAGCGTAGGTCAGACCCGAGGTGTGGCGCAGCAGGTCGTGCACCAGGATGGGCCGCGCAGCAGCCACCGTGGTGCTGGCTGGGTCAGCGGGGTTGGCCAGCACCTGCATTTGCGCCAAGGCCGGCAAAAATTTGGACACTGGGTCGGCCAGTTGCAGCTGGCCTTCTTCCACCATCATCATGGCCAGCACCGAGGTCATGGGCTTGGTCATGGAATAGGCACGGAAGATGGCGTCAGGCTTCACACCAATCGCATCCGAATAAACGATGGCACCTTTGCGGGCCACCACCACCACCGCGCCGGGCATGTTTTTGGCATCGATTTCAGCCTGAATGACCGGGCGAATGCGGGCCAAGCGCTCGGCAGAAAAACCTTTTGAAGCGGGTGAGGCCGTTGGGATGTCGGCGGCCATCAGCGGGGCGGCCAAACCCGTCAGCAGCAAGCTGCCCAAAACGGCGTGGAGGCAAGCACGGCGGCCGCTTGAGAAAGGGTATAGGGGCATGAGTCGCTCCGAAGACAGTTGGTGAAGGTGCAAAGAGGTTAGCAGATGCCGCATCCCTTAAGCTCTCCAGCTGCGCATTGAATCAACACCACGGAGACCCTGATGAAACTGAATGCAAACTTGTCGGCCATCGTCACGGGCGGGGCCTCCGGCCTGGGCGCGGCTACTGCCCGCCGTTTGGCGGGGCATGGCGTGAAAGTCGCGCTGTTTGACCTGAATGCCGAGCTGGGTGAAGCCTTGGCCCAAGAGTTGGGCGGCGTGTTTTGCCAAGTGGACGTGACCTCCGAAGAACAAGTGGATGCAGGCTTTGCCAAAGCCCGGGCGGCACTCGGCCAAGAACGCATCTTGGTGAACTGTGCTGGCACGGGCAACGCCATCAAAACCGCCAGCCGCGACAAAACCACCGGCGAGATTCGCTCGTTTCCCACCGCCAACTTTGACCGCATCATCCAAATCAACTTGGTCGGCACCTTCAGGTGCATTGCCAAATCAGCAGCCGGCATGATGACCTTGGACTTGCTGGACGGCGAACGCGGAGCCATTGTCAACACCGCCTCGGTGGCGGCCGAAGACGGACAAATCGGCCAAGCCAGTTACACCGCCAGCAAGGCCGGCATCGTGGGCATGACCTTGCCGATTGCACGGGACCTGATGGGCGAGGGCATTCGGGTCAACACCATCTTGCCGGGCATCTTCAACACACCGCTGTTGCAGGCTGCACCAGACAACGTGAAGGAGGCCTTGGCTGCTTCAGTCCCGTTTCCCAAACGCCTCGGTCAGCCCGATGAATACGCGCAGTTGGCAGAGCTTTTGTTGACCAACCAATACATGAACGGCGAGTGCATCCGCATCGACGGTGCCATTCGCATGGCCCCCCGCTGAGGCCGGGCACAATCCCCCGAAACATTCACCAAGGAGACAAGATGTCTGAAGCATTCATCGTGGCCGCCACCCGCACCGCCGGTGGCAAAAGAGGCGGGCGTTTATCGGGATGGCACCCGGTTGATTTAGCCGCACAAGTGTTGAACAACTTGATGGATCGCACCGGCGCTGACCCCGCTTTGGTGGAAGACGTGTTCATGGGCTGTGTGAGCCAAGTCGGCGAGCAATCCACCAATGTGGCGCGCAACGCCGTGCTGGCCTCGCGCTTGCCCGAGTCCGTGCCCGGCACCTCCATTGATCGGCAATGTGGTTCTTCGCAGCAAGCCATTCATTTCGCCGCCCAAGCCGTCATGTCCGGCAGCATGGACGTGGTGATTGCAGCGGGTGTGGAATCCATGACCCGTGTGCCCATGTTCAGCACCAGCTACTTGGCGCAAAAAGCCAACATGGGCTTCTACCAAAGCCCGCTCATCAACAAGCGCTACAACGACCAGGTGTTCAGCCAGTTTGTCGGCGCGGAGATGATGGCCAAAAAATATGGTCTGAGCAAACACGAACTCGACAGCTACGCTTTGCTGAGCCACCAACGGGCGCTGGCCGCCACACAAAGTGGGGCCTTCAAAGATGAAATTTTGCCGGTGGCCGTGCTCAACACCGAAGGCCAAGCCTCGGGCGAGATGCACACCGCCGACGAAGGCATCCGCGCTGACGCCACCTTGGAGGGCATTGGCAGCGTCAAGCTCTTGCAAGAAGGTGGTGTCATCACCGCCGCCAATGCCAGCCAAATTTGCGACGGTGCCACCGGCGTCATGGTGGTCAACGAACGTGGCTTGAAAGCCTTGGGTGTCAAACCTTTGGCCCGCATTCACCACATGACGATGATCGGTCACGACCCGGTCATCATGCTCGAAGCGCCGATTCCTGCCACCGAAAAAGCCTTGAAAAAAGCCGGTATGAAGGTTGATGACATCGACCTGTATGAAGTGAACGAAGCCTTTGCCTCCGTGCCCCTGGCATGGTTGAAAAGCTTGGGTGCCGACCCCGCGCGATTGAATGTCAATGGCGGTGCGATTGCCTTGGGCCACCCCTTGGGCGCGTCAGGCACCAAGCTCATGACCACGCTTGTTCATGCCTTGGCACAACGTGGCAAACGCTATGGCTTGCAAACCATGTGCGAAGGCGGCGGCATGGCCAACGTCACCATCATCGAACGGCTTTGATTTGAGGTTTTAAAAAGGGGACATCACCATGCTCGGATTGATGCAAGACCGCCCGCTGTTGATTTCTTCTTTGGTCGAGCACGCCGCCACGTTCCATCCGGCCACAGAAATTGTTTCTCGTTTGCCCGAGGGCACGGTGCACCGCACCAATTGGCGCGACATGTGTTTGTTGTCGCGTCAAGTAGCCCAAGCCATGCAGGTCTTGGGTGTGCAAGCTGGCGACCGCGTGGGCACGCTGGCTTGGAACTCTTATCGGCATTTGTCGTTGTACTACGGCGTGTCCGGCAGCGGCGCGGTGTTGCACACGGTCAACCCCAGGCTGTTCCCCGAGCAAATCGACTACATCATCAACCACGCCGAGGACCAGGTGCTGTTTTTTGACGTGGGGTTTGCGCCTTTGGTGGCGCAACTCGCACCCTCGCTCAAGACCGTCAAACACTATGTGGTGATGACCGATCGCGCCCACATGCCAGATGTGAACTTGCCAAACTTGCATTGCTTTGACGAGCTCATGGCCGCGCAAAGCAGCCCGTATGTGTGGCCCGCGTTTGATGAACGCAGCGCTTCTTCGCTTTGCTACACCTCGGGCACCACCGGCAACCCCAAGGGCGTGCTGTATTCGCACCGTTCCACGATGTTGCACACCTTGATGGAACTGGCTCCTGACACCTTTGGCATCAGCTCGGCTGAAACCTTGCTCTTGATCGTGCCGATGTTCCATGCCAATGCCTGGGGTGCGCCTTACGCTGCAGCGATGGTGGGTGCCAAGCTGGTCTTGCCCGGGCCCCATTTGGACGGCGAAAGTATTTTCAATTTGATGCAGCAAGAGCGGGTGACTTTCTCGCAAGGCGTGCCCACGGTGTGGCTGATGCTGTTTCAGTATCTGGATGCGCACCCCGAACTCGACCCCAAAACGCTGGGGGTCAAGCGTGTCGGCATTGGTGGCGCGGCGGTGGCCCGCAGCATGCTGGAGCGCTTCGAGCAGCAATTTGGGGCCGAGGTGGTGCAGGGCTGGGGCATGACCGAAACCAGCCCCATCGGCGTCATCAGCAAGCTGTTGCCCAAGCATGCCCATGTGTCTGCAGAAGACTTGGTGAAAACCAAACTCAAGCAAGGTCGGGGAGTGTGGGGCGTCGATTTGAAAATCGTTGGTGAAGATGGTCAAACCCTTGCTTGGGATGGCGTGGCCTTTGGCCACTTGCATGTGCGTGGCCCGTGGGTCACCAGCGGTTATTTCAAAAGCGAAGGCGGCCAGGTGTTGGACGCTGAGGGCTTCTTTCCCACGGGGGATGTAGCCACCATCGACCCCGATGGTTATGTGCAGTTGGTGGACCGTGCCAAAGACGTCATCAAATCGGGTGGCGAATGGATCTCATCCATCGATGTGGAGTTGTGTGCGAATTCACACCCCGGTGTGGCCGAATCGGCCGTCATTGGCGTGGCCCATCCCAAGTGGCAAGAGCGGCCTTTGATGTTAGTGGTGCGCCGGGCAGGACCGCAGGTGAGTGCCGAAGACCTGGCCAGCCATTTGTCGGCGCGCTTGGCCAAGTGGTGGCTGCCCGATGAGATTTTGTTTGTGGATGAATTGCCGCACACAGCCACCGGCAAACTCTTGAAAACCAAGCTGCGCGAGCAGTACAAAAATCACCGCTTGTCTTCGATATAAGGCTTGATGGGTTCTTCGGGCGGCAGTTCGCGCACCTCGGCTTCGATCACATCTTCAGCGGGCGACCGTCGGTACATCTGCTTTGCTGCTTGTTGCTGCCATTGGCGGTAGGCCTGAAAAAGCACGGCGATTTGCGGTTTTTGACCGGTGAACAACCAGCGCAGCAGGCTGAAAGCCAGTCCTGCCAATGACAGCAGCAGAACCAGCAGCAGCATGAAGCCTGCCATCAGCATCACAAAAATTCGCAAAAACCAGTTCAAGCGGACCAATCAACACAGTGGTATTCAAAAAGGCAGAGCCCTCTTGAGAAAGCTCAGCTTGTGGTTTGGTGATTGATCAAGTGCGCAGGCAATCTCAAAATCAACAAGGCTCCGATGATAGCCAAACCGCTGAAGATGATCAGGCTGTTTTGCGCGTTGCCGGTCAAGTCTGCAATCCAGCCAACAGCTGCTGTGCTGACAAACCCGGCGATATTGCCGACGGAGTTGATGATGGCCAAGCCTACGGCCGCGGCGGCACCCGTGAGAAACGAGGGCGGCACACTCCAGAAAGCTGCTTGGGTGGCAGAGGCACCCGCAGCCGCCATGGTCAATGCCAGCATGGTGAACGCCAGACTGTCAAAGTGCATCCAACTCAAGATCAAACCTGCTGCTGCGACCAAGCCGGGAATGGCGGTGTGGTAGCGACGTTCTCCGCGCCGATCTGAACTCGTGTTGCAAAAGTACATGGCAAAAATAGCCACGATGTAGGGTACTGCTGTCAGCAAGCCAATGCGCATCACATCGGTTTCACCATGTTGTTTGATCAGGGTAGGCATCCAAAAAATGGACACATAAATCGAACTTGCAATGCAGAAATAGGCAGCACTGAGTTGCCAAACCAATGGGCTCTTGAAAGCGCTGCTGGCCGATGAATGCGATTGTTTGGCATTGCTTTCACGCGCTAAATCCTCGCTGATGATCGCCTTCTCCGCATCGCTGAGCCAATGAGCATCTTTCGGAGAATTCACCAAGATGCGGGTCACCATCAAACCCAAAATCACGGAGGGGGCGGTTTCAATTAAAAACAACCACTGCCAACCGCTCAGACCAGCCACATCGTCAAATTGGACCATGATGTAGCCCGACAAAGGTCCGCCCAAAATACTTGACAGGGGCAGCGCCGACAAAAGCAAGGCGATGATGCGCCCACGCCAATCTGCGGGGAACCAACAGGATAAAAAATAGAAGGCGCCAGGGATGAAACCGGCTTCGGCGACACCCAGCAAAAATCGAAGAATATAGAACTGGGTGGCGTTTTGCACAAAGGCCATCGCCCCGCCTATCAAACCCCAAGTGATCATGATCCGAGCGATCCACATGCTCGCGCCTACCCTGTGCAACAGCATGTTGCTGGGGACTTCAAAAATGACGTAGCCTAGAAAAAAGATGCCAGCACCGACGCCATAGACCGTGTTGCTAAAGGCCAAGTCATCCATCATTTGCAATTTGGCAAAGCCCACATTGACCCGATCGAGGTAAGCCGCAACCAAGCACAAACATAAAAAGGGCACGATGCGCCACGCGGCTTTTTTGTAGACGGCTGCGCGCTGTGTGTATTGATCGACAGCTTGAGCGTCAGAACTAACAGCCATGAAGGACTCCTGGTTTATTTGAAATTGGGAATTCATATAAATCGGCCTCGCCAGGATGGACGAGGCCGATATCACTCACTCAAGTCAAGACTTTATTTGGGCAGTTTGAACACCATCAAGGTGCCACCCTGTGGCACAACCAACTTGGTGTTGTTCAGTGTGTTGATGCCCGACTGCATACGCTCGGCATCAATGCCCCAACCCGCTTGCACTGC
>JBIIPF010000219.1:0-3598 GCA_044342755.1 Limnohabitans sp.
CCACAAAGCACTGGTCGCCTTGCACGATGCGGGTGGTCACCACAAAGCGCGGGTTGTCCAGGACCTCGAACATGTGGTGAAAGATGTGTTGCACTTCGCCCAAGCCTTGCACTTCTTTGAACGGGTCTTTGAAGCGCACCTCGTTGGTGTACCAGTCGTTCAAATGCGCCAGATGGCTGGGTTGCAGGTGCTCGAACAAGTCGATGATCTCGTGCACACGTTGTTCAGGGGCCATGGTTCAACTCCAATGTCACATGCGGGTGGCGCGGCGCACCAGCGGGAAATACCAGCGGTAAGGCAAGACGCGCAGCAGTTGCAGCCAGCGCGTGAAGCGTTTGGGGAAGTGAATTTCAAACACGCCGTCGCGCCAGCCTTGCAGCATGTGTTGCGCGGCTTGCGCTGGCGTCAAGAGCGCGGGCATCTCGAATTTGTTTTGGGAGGTCAGAGGCGTTGCTACAAAGCCGGGGTTGACCACGCTCACGCCGATGCCGAAGTCTTGCAAGTCCATGTACAGCGCTTCACTCAAGTTGGTGAGTGCGGCTTTGGTTGGGCCGTAGGCCAAGCTTTGCGGCAAGCCCCGGTAACCCGCCACACTGGAGATGAAACTCAGGTGACCGCGTTGTTGCGGCAACATGAGGGGCAGCACCGCGTCGAGCAACAACAAGGCGCCGTCATAGTTGACCAACCAATGCTTTTGCATCTCGGGCAGGGCATAGTGGTCGGCGCGTTGGGCCTTGTAATAACCGGCGCAATACACCACCACATCCAAGCCTTGCTGCGCATGCAGTTGTTGGGCTGCGGCCTTCATGGCCGCCGCATCGGTCACGTCCAATGCCATGGCCAGGCTGCCCGGATGCGCCGCTACAAATTCGTCCAGCAGCGCGGCTTGTCGGGCTGAGACACACACCTGGGCACCGGCGGCATGCAACGCTTGCGCGCACGCCAAGCCAATGCCACTGGACGCGCCCACCAGCCAGACACTGCGCCCGCGCCAATCGGTGATGGGGGTGTTCAGGGGTTTGAAAAAAGCCATGGCGCTCAAGACCGCTTGGTGAATGACAGCGTGACTTCGCCCAAGAAGATGCCGAACTTGCTCATGCTGGCCTTGTTGAGCATGACGCGTTCACTCATGAGGTACATCCAGTCGTCAAACTGCACATGCCAAACCTGACCATCCACCGGCAGCGCCAAGGTGTAGGCCCAATTGAAGGCGTTGCCTCGTGTGCGGCCACTGGCTTGGCCCACCACATCATCGGCGCGGCCGACATAGCGACCCTCGCCTTGGTGCGTGAGTCGCCAAATGCGTTTTTGCGTGGCGCCATCCGAATACACAAAGTCTTCGTCCAACACGCCTTCATCACCGTTCCAACTGCAATTCATGACGACGGTGAAACTTTTCACCACTTGGCCCGAGCGGTCGGTGAACACGCCCCACGCATCGACCACACCATTGAAGTATTGGCGCAAATCAAGCACGGGCTCGGTTTGAAGGTGTTTGTCCAGCGATGGACTGGCGCAGCCCACGGTGGCCAAGGCGGTGGCAGCGGCAGAAGAGAGCATCAAGCGACGTTTCATGGGTGAACCTCAGCAGCGTTGAAATGAGAAGGCGATTTGAACAGCAGCAACCAAGCTGCGGCCTTGAGCAAACAGGGCAACAAGCCATAAGCCAGGCTCAAGGCCAACAAAGCCGGTGCGTCTTGGGCACCCGCAGAATAGCCCAAGGCTTGCAACAAAGGCAGGCTGACACCGGCCGCCAGCGCGAGGTTGAATTTGCTGGCCACTTGCCACCAACCAAAGTAAGCGCCGGGGGGGCTGCTTTGCGCATCAGGTCGTTGCAACAAACCATTCAACAAGGCGCCTGGTGCA
The DNA here is from genome assembly GCA_044342755.1 of Limnohabitans sp. Classification (GTDB taxonomy): domain Bacteria; phylum Pseudomonadota; class Gammaproteobacteria; order Burkholderiales; family Burkholderiaceae_C; genus Limnohabitans. Next base: position 1,867 of record JBIIPF010000219.1, read on the forward strand.
ATCAAGTCCGAGCCCAGCGCCACGCCAGACAAGATGCAGATGGTCAAAAAAGACAATTCATCACCCGCAGACAAGCCCAAGGTCCAGATGAAGACCGCGATGGCCAAACCCATGCCCCACAGCCAACAGCGGCGCAAACCCCAGCGGGCCATGGCCCGCAACCACAAGGGCATGGACAGCGCCGCAGCGATGAAATAAGCCGCCACAAACACCGTGGTTTGCGCGTTGCTCATTTGCAATCGGTCTTGCACGAAAAACAAAATCAAAGTGGCCGGCACGGCAGAGGCGATGCCGTTCAGCATGAACACTTGCAGCAAGCGGCGAAAGCCCGCATGACCCCAAGGCAGCAACAATTGACGCCACAGCGAACCACTGTTGACGGCAGCGACCACGGTGGGGCGCGGTGCCCACCACCAAGCCCACAAACCCAGCGCCAACAACAGCACAAACACGGTGACCAACACCGGCAAGCCCCACAAGCCAGGCAACACAGATGCGCTGATGACGCCCAGCAGCCCCAAGCCTTCACGCCAACCCACCAAACGACTGCGCTCCGTGTGGTCGCCCGCAATGCCGGCCCCCCAGGCTTGCAAGGCGATGTTCAAAAAACTGTAGGCCAGATAAGCGCACAACAACAGCACCGACAGCAGCACCAACAAGGCGTCCATGGTGAGCGTGGGCCCCAACAACCATTGCGGGAAAAACAGCCAAATGAAAGACAGCGCCAACACCATCCCGGCCAACAGGCAGCGCCGAAGCAGCGTGGTTCCACCCTTGTTCAGCAGGCCATCGACCGTGTGGCCAATGAGCGGATCGAGCAAGCCATCGAGCAAGCGCACCACAAACAACAAGCCCCCTAACAGACCCAGTGACAGGCCAAAGTTGGTGGCCACGTGGTGCGGCCAGACCATGTACAAGGGCAAGGCCACAAAAGCCAGTGGCAGCGCGGGCAAACCCAAGCGTGCCAGGGCCAGCGAGGACTGACGTGTCATGCGGGTTTGCGCAAAGTGAACTGCACCACGTCGGTGTTGCGTTCGGCGAAGGCGGCTTCGCAATACGCCAAGTAAAACAGCCAGGTGCGCTCGAAGTTCTTGTCAAAACCCAGGTTGGGTAAATCGGCTTGCACCTGCAAAAACGCGATGCGCCAACGCCGCAATGTTTCGGCATAGTCTTGGCCGAATGCAAATTCGTCGATGACTTGCAAACCAGCCGCTTGTGCCTGTGCTTTGAATGCGCTGGTGCTGGGCAAGAAGCCGCCGGGGAAGATGTACTGCTGAATGAAATCGGTGCCCATGGCGTAGCGCTCAAACAAGGCGTCGTCGATGACGATGCTTTGAATGCAGGCCTGACCACCGGGCTTCAACAAACGCGCAATGGTTTGGAAATACGTGGGCCAGTAATCACGACCCACGGCTTCAATCATTTCAATGGAACAAATGGCGTCATAGGGACCGTCGTTGGTGTCTCGGTAGTCTTGCAAGCGCAAATCGGCGTGCATGCTCTGGGCATGCAAACGCTCGGTGGCATAGGCCAGTTGCGCCGGGCTCAAGGTGATGCCAGTCACCCGTGCACCCATGTCGCGGATGGCGATTTCCGCCAAGCCACCCCAGCCGCACCCAATTTCCAACACCTTTTGTTGTTGCCCGGGGACCAGGCCCACCATGCGCAAGGCGCGGCGCACCTTGGCTTGTTGGGCCGCCGCCAGTTCCTGGCTGTGGCCCAACAAGCCAAG
>JBIIPF010000220.1:0-3567 GCA_044342755.1 Limnohabitans sp.
CAACCCGCAGGGCACGGCGCTGGTGTGCAACCACACCCGCCTCACCTACCTCGAACTCGACCAATTGGTCGGCCGCTTGGCCGCAGGCTGGCAAACGCTGGGTCTGCAAGCCGGGGACCGCGTGGCCTTGCTCTTGAGCAACCGCATCGAGTTTGTGCTGTGCTTGTTGGCCGCGACCCGCTTGGGTGCGATCACCGTGCCCTTGAGCGTGCGCGAGCAAACGCCGGGTTTGCATTACATGCTGGACCATTGCGGCGCGCGCCTGTTGGTGCATGACGCCGAGCTGCACGCCGTGCTGCCTGAGAAAAACAGCCTGCCTGTTTTGCAATGGCGCGTGAGTTTTGACGGCTGCGCAGATGCGCTGAGCTTTGACAGCCTGTTGGCGGATACGCCACTGGTGCATGCCGTGCCGGTGAACGAAGAAGACACGGTGGTGATTTTGTACACCTCGGGCACCACCGGACGGCCCAAGGGCGCGATGCTGAGCCATTTTGGCGTGGTGCATTCCTGCATGCATTTCCAAGTCGGCATGGGGCTGGGGCCCCAAGATTGCAGCATCGCTGCCGTGCCTTTGAGTCATGTCACCGGCTTGGTGGCGCTGGTCACCACCATGCTGCACGCTGCCGGCAAGTTGGTCCTCTTGCCCGCCTTCAAAGCGCCTTTATTTTTAGAACTGGCGGTGCGCGAACGCATGACGCACAGCCTGATGGTGCCGGCCATGTACAACCTGTGCCTGCTGCAAGACTCGTTCGCCACGCTCGACCTGAGTGCTTGGCGCGTGGGGGCTTATGGTGGCGCACCGATGCCCGTGGCCAGCATCGACGCGCTGGCGCAGAAGTTGCCGCAGTTGGTGCTGATGAACTGCTATGGCGCCACCGAAACCACCTCACCTGCCACCATGATGCCGCCGGGTGAAACGGCGGCGCACAACGACACCGTGGGCGTGCCGGTGCCCTGCGCCGAGATGAAAGTGGTGGACGACGATGGACGTGCCCTGCCTGCGGGCGAGATGGGCGAAATCTGGATCAAAGGCCCGATGGTGGTGGCTGGTTATTGGCACAACCCCGAGGCCACGGCCAAAGAATTTGTCGATGGTTTTTGGAAGTCCGGCGACATGGGCAGCATCGACGCCGAGGGCTATGTGCGCATCTTGGATCGCAAGAAGGACATGCTCAACCGGGGCGGCTACAAAATTTACTGCATCGAGGTGGAAAACGTTTTGTATGAACACCCCGCCGTGGCCGAATGCGCCATCGTTGCCAAACCTTGCCCGGTGCTGGGTGAACGCGTGCATGCCTTCATTGGCTTGCGCCATGCGGTGCAGGCCGATGAATTAACAGCGTTTTGCAGCAGCCGCTTGTCGCGCGAAAAGGTGCCTGAGAGCTTCACCTTGAGCGACACACCTTTGCCGCGCAACGCCAATGGCAAGCTCATGAAGCGCGAAATGCGCGAGACCTTGCTGAACAGTTTGACGATTTGAGCGCTTGGCGCATCGGCCAAGACCACTGCGGTTGGGCCCGCTTCGCTATGGCGTCCCTGGGTTTTAGCTTGCTGTGTGTGATGACACGGCCTGCGCCAGCGCCACATACTCGGCCACCGCCACTTCTTCGGCGCGGCGCTGCACATCAAACGCCGCCTCGAAACGGCGCATCTCCAACCATTTGCCCAAGGTGTGGCGCAGCAATTTGCGGCGCTGACTGAAGGCGACTTGCACCAACTCGCTCAGCAGGCGCACGTCGAGCACAGCAGGTTGCGGCCACGGCGTCATGCGCACCACAGCACTGTCCACGCGCGGCGGTGGGTCAAAGGCTTGCGGTCCCACCAACAACACCATCTCCATGTCATAGCGCCATTGCAGCATCACGCTCAAGCGGCCGTAGTTGGCGGTGGAGGGCGCGGCCACCATGCGCTCAACCACTTCCTTTTGCAGCATGAAGTGCTGGTCTTTCACCACCGCCACGTGGTCGAGCAGGTGAAACAAAATGGGCGTGGAGATGTTGTAGGGCAGGTTGCCGACCACGCGCAACGCCGTGGTGTTCAAGCCCTGTGCCAACGCGGTGAAGTCCACGTTCAAGACATCGGCTTCGGTCACGTTCAGCTGCGGGTGTTGGCGCAAGCGCAGGGCCAAATCGCGGTCGAGTTCAATCACGTTCAAGTGCCCCAGTCGCTCCACCAAAGGCTGTGTCATGGCGGCCAAACCGGGGCCGATTTCCACCATGGCGTCACCCGGCAGCGGTGCGATGGCTTGCACGATCTGATCGATGACCGCGCCGTCGGTCAGAAAGTGCTGGCCAAATCGCTTTCGCGCATGATGCTGCGCCATCAGACTGCGGGCTTATTGCGGTGTTTCACGATATTCCACATAAGCGCGGCCGCGCACTTCGCGCTCCCAGTTTTTGTAGGCCTCGTCAAACTTGCGCTCGCGCAACACATTGCGGGCCAAGTTTTGCTGGTCACGCACGCTCAACGGGGCTTCACGGCGTTCCAACACCTGAATCAAATGAACGCCAAAGCGCGACACCAGCGGGTCGCCCACTTGGCCGGGCGCGAGCTTGGCCATGGCGGCCTCGAACTCGGGCACCATCATGCCGGGGTTGGCCCAGCCGAGATCGCCGCCTTGGTTGGCCGAGCCGTCTTGCGAATGGTCACGCGCCAAATCTTCAAACTTGGCCAAGCCGGTTTCTACTTGTTTGCGGTAACTGGCCAGTTTGGCGCGGGCCGCGTCTTGGCTGAGTTGACCGCCCGGGCGCAGCAAAATATGACGGGCCCGGGTTTGGGTGACGGTCGACGGCAAATCGCCTGCATTGCGCCGCTCGATGAGTTTGAGCAAATGAAAGCCTGCACCCGAGCGCACCGGACCGGTGACCTCGCCCACCGCCAAACCCTTGACCGCCTCGGCGAACAAGCTGGGGTAGCGATCTGGGCTGCGCAAGCCCAACTGACCGCCGTTGTTGCGGTCCGGGGCCTGTGAAAACTGCGCGGCGAGCTTGCCAAACTCTTCACCGGCCTTGGCTTTTTTCAACAGGTCATCGGCCTTGGTGAGCAACTGCGCCACTTCATCACCGTTGGCTTTTTCGGGCACGGCTATCAGGATGTGGGCGATGTGGATATCGGCAGGCTTGCCAACATTGGCCTGGCTTTGCTCGCGCAAAAACGCGTCCACTTCAAAGTCTTGGATTTTGATGCGCCCGCTCACCTCGCGTTCGCGCACCCGCTGCAACATGATTTGGCGGCGGATTTGGCTGCGGTACTGCTCCCAGGACACGCCCTGCTCCTTTAACCGCTGGCGCATGTCATCGACGCTGATTTGGTTGCGCTGCGCCGTGCTGGCCAGGGCTTGCTCGAGTTCATCGGGCGGCACTTGGATGCCGGCTTGGCGTGCCACATTCAGTTGGGCGGTTTCATCGATCAAGGTTTCCAAGGCCTCCAACAACAAGGCGCTGCGGTTCATTTTGGCGGCGGACGGGTCGGCCAAGGACACCAAGCGGTTCACCTCGAGGTTGGTGATCGGCTCGTTGTCCACCACGGCCACGATGAAATCCAGGGCCTTGGGCGCGGCAGCGTCCA
>JBIIPF010000221.1:0-3564 GCA_044342755.1 Limnohabitans sp.
GCAGCTGCGCCGCCGCCGCCACCAGCGGCAGCAGGTGCAGCCATGGCTGCAGCGCTCACGCCAAATTTCTCTTCGATGGCTTTCACCAATTCGTTGAGTTCCATGACCGTCATGCTGTCGAGGGCGGTCAAAAATGCGTCTTTATCGAATGCCATGTTGTTTCCTTAACTTTTCAGGGCTGCCACGAGGGCAGCGAATTTTTTGAATGGGCTGTTGGCTATCAAGCCGCAGCCGCTTCGCCTTTTTTCGCCGCCAACGCGCCGAGCACCACTGCGGTACGCGACATGGGCGACATGAGCAATCCACACAATTGCGCCAGCAAGACTTCCTTGGAAGGGATGCTGGCCAATTCTTTGACGCCGTTGACATCCAGGGTTTTGCCTGCAAATGCACCGCCACGGATCACCAACTTGTCGTTGGTTTTGGCGAAATCGGCCACCACTTTCGCGGCAGCAACTGCATCAACTGAAAAACCATAGATCAGCGGGCCGGTCATCTGGTCTGCGACACCTTCAAATGGCGTGCCTGCGACAGCGCGGCGGGCCAAGGTGTTTTTCAACACACTCAGGGATACGCCATGGCTGCGCGCGTTGGCGCGAAACTTGATCATGTCAGCGACCGTGATGCCGCGGTATTCCGCCATCACCAGCGTCTGCGCTTGTGCGGCAAGTCCTGCCACTTCGGCAACGACTGCTTCTTTTTCACTGCGATTCAGACTCAAGGTCTACTCCTTCAAAATGTGTTGTCAGGTTACCCCTTCAACACGCCACTTTTGCAGCGACCTGACTGTCAAGAAATCCATTCTTTTCAGCGGGATCGCCATCTGCGTTGGCTGGTGAATTAAGTGCAACGAACTTGCACGCCAACGGTCTTGGATGGCTCAAGCAGAAACGGATTCCTGCTTGACCCACCGCTTCTGACGCCGCCTTGCAGCCACGCCAGAAATTGCCAAACGCTTTAAGCGTTCAGTGATTGGGTGTCCACACGCACGCCCACACCCATGGTGGACGACACGGCCAACTTGCGCAGGTAAACACCTTTGCTGGTGGCGGGCTTGGCTTTGTTCAAGGCATCGATCAGGGCAACCAAATTGCCTTGCAATTTGTCGCTGTCGAATGAACGACGACCGATGGTGCCGTGAACGATACCGGCTTTGTCAACGCGGAACTGCACTTGACCTGCTTTGGCGTTTTTCACAGCCGTTGCAACGTCAGGCGTCACCGTGCCAACTTTGGGATTGGGCATCAGGCCACGTGGGCCCAAAATTTGACCCAAGGTACCCACAACGCGCATGGCATCCGGTGCAGCGATGACGACATCAAAAGGCATGTCACCAGATTTCACGCGGGCTGCCAAATCGTCCATGCCAACCACGTCGGCACCGGCTGCCAAGGCTTCTTCAGCTTTGGCGCCTTGGGCGAACACGGCCACGCGAGCGGTTTTGCCGGTGCCATTGGGCAACACCACGGCGCCACGCACCACTTGGTCTGATTTCTTGGCGTCAATACCGAGTTGCACAGCCACGTCGATGGACTCATCGAACTTGGCAGTGGCGCACTCTTTGACGATCTTCAGCGCATCAGCAAAGGGATACAGCTTGTTGCTGTCGACTTTGCCAGCAGAGGCTTTTTGTTTTTTGGTCAGCTTGCTCATACCACGCCCTCCACGGTCACGCCCATTGAACGGGCAGAACCAGCGATGGTGCGCACAGCAGCGTCCAAATCGGCAGCCGTCATGTCAACCATTTTGGCTTTGGCGATTTCTTCCAACTGAGCACGGGTGATCTTGCCAACCTTGTCAACGTGGGGCTTGGAAGAGCCTTTGTCGAGTTTGATGGCTTTCTTGATCAAGGTGACCGCAGGCGGTGTCTTGATGATGAAAGTGAAGGATTTGTCTGCAAACGCTGTGATGACCACAGGCAATGGCAAACCGGGCTCGACGCCTTGGGTTTGGGCGTTGAACGCCTTGCAGAATTCCATGATGTTCAAACCACGTTGGCCCAATGCTGGACCAATAGGTGGCGATGGATTGGCTTTACCAGCTGGCACTTGCAGCTTGATGAAGCCGACGATTTTCTTCGCCATGCTTTTCTCCTTGCGGGTACAAACGTTCTTGCGAACTCCCCGGGGTTAGCGACTCTTCTTCATCCAACCAGCACCGAGTCGGGTAGTGCTGGTTTTCAAATTCCTCTGGCTACACCGAGCAGCCAGTCAATCACAGGGCCGTGGAAGACTAGGTCTTCTCAACTTGACCAAATTCCAATTCAACAGGCGTGGCACGACCAAAAATGGTGACCGACACGCGCATTTTGTTTTTCTCGTAGTTGACTTCTTCGACCGTGCCATTGAAGTCAGTGAAGGGGCCATCTTTGACGCGCACAAACTCGCCCACCATGAATTCGACTTTGTGGCGGGGCTTGTCTGTGCCTTCTTTCATTTGGTTGACGATTTTCAGCACATCATCTTGTGAGATGGGTGCTGGACGATTGCGTGCGCCGCCGACAAAGCCAGTGACCTTGTTGGTGTGCTTGACCAAATGCCAGCTCTCATCGTCCATGATCATTTCCACCAGCACATAGCCAGGGAAGAATCGACGTTCGGTGGTTTTGCGCTGGCCGTTTTTCATTTCAACCACTTCTTCAGTGGGCACCAAAATACGACCAAATTTCGATTGCATGCCTGCGCGGTTGATGCGCTCGAGGATGTTGCGTTCAACCGCCTTCTCCATGCCCGAATAGGCATGCACCACATACCAACGCATATCAGGATGCGCCGGAGCCGCAGTGACCGAATTGGTTTCCAGGGATTCTTCGGTCATTATTTTTTCCATCCCAGAATCAAGTCGTACAACACCCATTCGACGGTTTTATCTGTCAACCACAAGAACACCGCCATCAGCAAAACAAAGCCAAACACGTAGGCTGTCATTTGCACGGCTTCTTTGCGCGAGGGCCAAACCACCTTGAGCACTTCGCGCCAAGCATCACGACCAAAACCAATGAGTTGCTTGCCTTGCAAAGAGGTGAAGAACACCACCACCGCCAAAACCAAACAACCCAGCAAAGCACCCCATTGCGCCATGGCACCTTGAGCAGACAGCAAATAGAACGACGCCAAGGCGCCCAGCACCAATGCCGCAGCAGCAGCCAATTTGGCTTTGTCTGCGGTACTGGTCACTGTTTCGATCTGTGCGGTGGACATGGGGTTTGCAGTCAGGTTAAATTCAAACAACTTGTTTTTTCAAGAGACCGAAGCCCGCCAGGGGTGTGGCGGGCTTGGTGTGCACCCAATTTTTCAATCAGGTGGCAGGGGCAGAGGGAATCGAACCCCCAACCTTCGGTTTTGGAGACCGACGCTCTGCCAATTGAGCTATACCCCTATCAAGCCTTGCTTGAGACCAAACACAGCGTGTTGGGCCTCATGAAAGAAATGATTTATGCAATGATTTTGGCAACGACACCGGCGCCAACAGTCTTGCCACCTTCGCGAATGGCAAAGCGCAAGCCTTCTTCCATCGCAATCGGGTGGATCAACTTCACCGTGATCGACACGTTGTCACCAGGCA
>JBIIPF010000222.1:0-3561 GCA_044342755.1 Limnohabitans sp.
GCCATCTACAGTTTCCGTGGGGCCGACCTCAGCACTTACATCAAGGCGCGACAAAAAGCACTTGAAATCAACCCCCAGGCGCTGCACAGCTTGGACAGCAATTTCCGCTCCACAGCCTCTTTGGTGGCAGCGGTCAACCATGTGTTTGGCAGCATCAGTCATCCGTTTTATTCCGAATTGGGCCAGATTGAATTCGAGCCCGTGCAAAGCCGCAGCAAAGCCCAAACGCTGCAAACAAGCGGTCACCCTGAAAATCCCTTGACCGCATGGTTTCTGCCGCCGCCGCCCGACAGCCAACATTGGACAGCGCCGCTGCATTTGCAGCACATGTCGCAAGGCTTTGCCGCGCAAATGGTGATCCTGCTGCAACAGCACCCGGATGTGCAACCGGGCGACATGGCCGTGTTGGTGCGCACCCATGTGCAAGCCAAGGCCATGCAAAAAGCATTGCGCCAATGCGGCGTTCCCAGTGTGTTCATGTCGGACCATGTGAATGTGTTTCAAAGTGACGAAGCGCAAGACTTGTGGCGTGTGTTGCGTGCCATCAGTGCGCCGCGTCAAACCCTGTGGCTGCGCAGTGCGGTGGCCAGCCGCGTTTGGGGCTTTGACTTGCCGCAGCTGCAAGCCTTTTTGCAAGACGACACCCTGGCCGATGCGCTGGCCGAGTCTTGCCACCGCTGGCTTGTTCAGTGGCAGCAGCATGGCGTTTTGCCCATGATCTACAGCTGGCTGCACGAGCAAGGTGTGGCACAACGTTTGTTGCAAGCCCCGCAAGGTGAGCGCCGTCTGACCAATTTGCTGCATTTGGGTGAATTGCTGCAAAACGCCAGCCAAGGTTTGCAAGGCCCGGGCGCTTTGTTGCAGCATTTGGCGGACAACATCCAAGCCAGCAGCGACAGTCCTGAAGCGCAAAAAATGCGACTCGAAACCGATGACCAGTGCGTGCAAATCGTCACCTACCACAAGAGCAAAGGCCTCGAGTACCCCTTGGTGTTCGTGCCGTTTTTGGGCAGCTTCAAAAGACCCGCCTCAAAGAACACCCCAAAACCTGCCGAGGATGAAGACGAGGACAACGAAGAACACGACATCACCGAATCCAACGACCATGAAGACATGCGTTTGCTGTATGTCGCACTCACCCGCGCCAAGCGTGGTTTGTGGTTGGGTTTGGCCAGCACCCAAAACAGCTTGTCTCTGCAATCCAAAGACAAACCCTTGCGGTTGAGTGCGGTGTCGCGATTGCTCCAACGCGAGAACCACGAAGACCTTTGGCCGCAAATGAACAAGGTGTGGGGAAGCTGCCCCCACATCACGATGGCGCCCCTGCCCGAAACCCATGGCGGGCGTTACCAAGCACCATCGCGCGGGTACTTGCCGCAGGCGGCCTTGACGCCAACGCGTGGGGCCCATCGGCGTTGGTGGACCGCCAGTTTCAGCAGTCTCACGCGAGGCTTGGAAGCGGGCACGGCCCATGAAGAAGCGCTGCTCGATGCGGACATGGACGCGCAACCAAGCAGCCACCCCGCCACTGTGGGCAACGGTATTCAAAGCGCCACGGACACGCCTTCGCCGACCGCTGGCCCTCAACACGTTTCAAGCCATCAGGTTTCTGCCTGGCAAGCCTTTCCTGCCGGTGCGCGCTACGGCAGTTTGCTGCACGACTTGCTGGAATGGCAAGCCCAACAAGGCTGGCCATTGGCGCAAACAAACCCGGCTGATTGGCAGCAACTGGCGTGGCAACAACTCGTGCAGCGCAAATCCGATTGGCTTCAATTGCCCCCGGACGCGCAAGCGATGCTGCATCCTTGGCTCCAAACCATCATCAACACGCCCTTGCCTTTGCTGGACGCGCAACATCAAACGCCTTTGGCCCCAGCATTGAGCTTGCAATCCCTTCAAGCCGCGCAAGCATGGCCGGAGATGGAATTCAGCCTCTGTGCAGGCCGCGTCTCCAGCGCCGAATTGGACAAACTGATTCGCCAGCATGTTTTTCCAGGCGAACAAAGGCCCACGTTGTTGCCTCAATTCATGCAGGGCATGCTGACCGGTTTCATGGACTTGGTGTTGGAACACGATGGCCGTTATTGGGTGATGGACTACAAGTCCAACAAACTGCCCGATTACCAAGCAGCTCAGTTGCTAGAAGCGGTGCTCGAAAAACGCTATGACGTGCAATATGTGCTGTACATCTTGGCGCTGCACCGGTTGTTGAAAAGCCGCTTGCCCCACTACCACTTTGAGACGCACATCGGTGGTGCTGTCTATGTGTTCATGCGCGGTATCAACGACACGAATGCTGGTGTTCATGCACTGCGTCCAGCCTTTGCCTTGATCGATCAGCTCGACCAACTGTTTGCCGAGGGGGTCGCATGAAGCTCCAGCAATTGCTGCTCGATTGGCGCGACAACAAGCTCACGCCACTGACAGGCTTGGATATCGGCTTGGCCCAGCTGCTGCAAGGCTTGCAAGCCAGCACCGATGAGCGCCACCTGTGGTTGGCCGCCTTGGCCAGTCACCAATGGGGACGCGGCCACGCCTGCCTTGATCTTTCCAACTGGCCGCAAAACGCCACTGATTTGCTGGGTTGGTCTGTCCAAGCGGTGCAAGCCCTGCCACCTGATTTGGCCGATGCAGCCGACAGCCTGCCTTGGACCCAGGGTGAGGGTGCGCCCTTGGTGTGGTTTGAAAAACGCCTGTATTTGCGCCGTGCATGGACCGCTGAATCCAGCATCCGCCAAAGTCTGATGGCCATGCAACAGCACACCTTGCCTACGCCCACAGCTTTGGCACAACACTTGAACACCTTGTTTGGACCTGAATCCGATATACCCGATTTGCAACGCATGGCCTGCGCCCATGCGGCCGTTCATGCGGTGACGCTCATCACTGGCGGGCCAGGGACTGGCAAAACCACCACCGTGGTCAAACTCCTGCGCCTGCTGCAAGCCAACACTGCGCAGCCCTTGCGCACCTTGTTGGCCGCGCCCACCGGCAAAGCCGCAGCGCGTTTGGCACAAGCCATGGCACAAGCGCGCAGCCAGCTGTCTGCAAGCGACGCTGCATGCTTGCCCAGCCAAGCCCACACTTTGCACAAACTGCTGCAAACCCAACACGGCTTGGAAGCCGATGTCTTGGTGGTGGACGAGGCTTCGATGATCGATTTGGAAATGATGGCGCGCTTGTTGAAAGCCGTGCCGCCTGCCACCCGTTTGGTGCTGCTGGGCGACAAAGACCAATTGGCCTCGGTGGAAGCCGGTGCGGTCATGGCGCAGCTGTGCCAAGCGCCTTGGTTGGCCCAGCACACCATCGCTTTGCAACACAGTCACCGCTTTGACGCCCACCAAGGCATTGGCTTGTGGGCACGCGCGGCCAATGCTGGCGACACGCTCAAGCTGGAACAACTATGGCACGCAGCGCCCAATGCTTGCTTTCCAGCAGATGAAGCGGTGTCTCGCCTCGACAGCGGCAACAGCCATCAAGCCAGCATCCTGCAGCACTTGAAGCAGGCATGGTCTACGTGGTTGGGCCTGTTGACACCGTTTGAAACCCAAGCCTGTGATG
>JBIIPF010000223.1:0-3549 GCA_044342755.1 Limnohabitans sp.
TCGCGTCCAACATTTCTTTGAAAAAGGGGAATATCAACAGAGTCCTGAAGTGTTGCCCACTCAGCCGTACCGTCTACTGCAGGGAATCGGGTGTAACTCAAGCCCAAGTCAGACAATCGTTGCTCCATCACAAGACGTCGCCGCTCTGACCTGTCTAGATTAATCAACAGCACCATCAGGTCAGGAAAGTTTGCCTGACTCATGACGCAGTCTCAACAAACGTTTTTTGTTGGTCAAGTTGCCAAAAATCTAATGACTGCAAAACCTCAGTGAACTGCTTGGCAGACTGGCCACTACCAAAATCATGATTGATTGATGCGTTGTGATGCCATTGCTTGGCAATGAATTGGCTGATGGTTTGTTGATCAAGCGCGGAAGCATTAACAATCGACGCCGCCTGCGCCCGGTTGTTCTGTCGGCTGCCCACATCCAAACTGGGCAAACCCAAAAACGGTGCTTCGCGCACACCTGCGCTGCTGTTGCCCACCATCACGGCGGCATTCTTCATCAGTTCACTGAAATAGTTGAAGCGCATGGAGGGGATGAGGCGGAATCGGTCTTTGGGCAGGGCTTCAATCACGGCAAAGATGTCGTCGGTGCCCGGGTCGTTGTTGGGCGCAATCACGACAAAATTTTTGCCACTGGCTTCCAAGGCAGCAAACAACGATTGCGCTTGTGCGCCCATCGTGTCCACCTCGGACGTGACGGGGTGAAAAATCACGATGCCGTAATCATCAAAGGGAATGGCATACCGCGCTTTGACTTCTTCAATGCTCACGCCGGAAGGTTGGGCATGGGTGTCCAACTCGGGCGAGCCAATGTTGAACACCCGTTCAGGCGCCTCACCCAAGGACAGCACGCGGGCTTTGGCGGCTTCGCTGCTGACGAAATGCGTGGCGCACAGTTTGGTGTTGCAGTGCCGAATGCTTTCATCAATCGTGCCGGATACCTCGCCGCCCTCGATGTGGGCGGAGCGGATGTAGCGCATGGCGCAGACAATGCTGGCGGCCATGGCTTCCACGCGGTCGCCGTGGATGATGACCAGGTCGGGCCGGTGCTCATGCACAAAGTCTGAAAAGCCCAAAATGGTTTTGGACAAAATGAAATCCAGCGCATCGCCTTCGCGCTGGTTCACAAACTCAAAAAACGCAGCGCCAGCAAAACGCCGCACTTCCAAGCGCGTCTCACCATAACGGCTCATCATGTGCATGCCGGTGATGAAAAAAGTGATCTCAAACCCAGCCACCTGTGCCGCCTTGGCCAGGGGCTCCAGCTTGCCAAAGTCGGCGCGCGTGCCGGTCACAAACAACAGCTTTTTGCCAGTGATGGGCGCAGCTTCCAAGCTCATGCAGGTCGCTCCACGCCTTCAACATCGGTCCATTGCAGTTGTTGATTGCGCTTGACGGCTTGGGTCAAGCGCGCGCCAATCAAGCGGTCAAAGTACTGCACCGAAATCTCGCCAGAACCAGGGCGGCGCGCCCAAATGTCTTGCTCGCCGAGCACATGACCGGCCGGCAAGTCTTTGTCCGCCACCACTGAGCCGCGTGCAAATCGGTAAACATCTTCTTCGGGCGCGGTGCGCACTTTGGGGTTGTTCAAAGCCGTGTGAATCTCTTTGGATCGGTCAATCAAAAAACGCAGTTCGGCCGGGTCCATCGAGCATGAAATATCTGGGCCTTTGCGGTAGCGTGTGTCGGTGAAATGGCGCTCCAAAATACACGCGCCCAAGGCCACGGCCGACAAGGCCATTTCAGGGCCGATGCTGTGGTCTGAAAAACCCACCACCGCATTGGGAAAGGCTTGTCGCAATTCTGTGATGCCGCGCAAACTCACAATCTCTGGGGGGGATGGATACAAGTTTGTGCATTCCAACAAGGCGTAGTCAATGCCCGCATCTTCCAGAATTTGCACCGAGGGTCGCATGCTGTCGATGGTTTGCATGCCGGTGCTCATGATCACGGGTTTGCCCATGCGGGCAATGTGGCGAATCAGGGGCAAGTGGTTGCACTCACCCGAGCCAATTTTGAAGGCGGCCACACCAATCTCATTCAAAAAATCGGCCGCAGCTCTGGAAAAAGGCGTTGAGATGTAAATCATGCCCAGCGACTCGGCGTGTTTCTTCAATGCAATTTCATCGTCCTTGCCCAGTGCGCACTCTTGCATCACATGCCAAATGGATTTGTCCGCATTGGGCGGGAAAATGGTTTTGGCCTCGTCGGTCATTTCATCATCGACAAAATGCGTTTGGTGCTTGACGATTTCACAACCGGCCAAATGCGCTGCGCTGACCATGGCTTTGGCCACCTCCAAGCTGCCACCGTGGTTGATGCCGATTTCAGCAATCACCAACGGTGCTTGGTTCAATCCAATGTGTCGATGTCCGATTTTCATAATAGCGTTTGACGGGTTGTACAAAAGAGCGTGTTGGAGAGGCCTTGCCGCTAAACAGCGGTCCAGCCGCCGTCGACAAAGAATTGTTGTCCGGTTGAATAAGCAGATGCATTGGACACCAAATAAATCACCATGCCCACCATGTCTTCGCGCTTGGCCATGCGGCCCAGTGGGGTGCGTGCCGCATAGCGTTTGACGAACTCGGGGTCGTGCTTGTTCTCCACGCCACCAGGCACCAAGGTGTTGACACGAATCCCCTTGTCGCCCCAGTAGGTGGCCAACCAACGGGTCAAGCCGTGCACGCCCGCTTTGGTGGCTGAGTAACCTGGGAACGAAGCGAACTTCATCCCCTCGTAAATCCGATGGTCGGGGCCCACCACCCCATAGGTGCTGGACACATTCACCAAGCTGCCGCCACCCGACTTCAGCATGGCTTTGCCACCTTCACGCGCCACCAAAAAAACGCCCGTGAGGTTGACCTTGAGCACTTCTTCCCAAACGGCAAGCGGGTAGTCTTCAAAAGGCGAAAACACTGCACCCTGTCGCATCAGGTGTTCACCAGTGGCGGCAGCGTTGTTGAGCACCGCATCCACGCGGCCAAATGTCGCCATCACATCGGCAAACAACTGCACCACTTGGGCCTCTTGGCCCACATCGCAATTCACGCCATGCGCGACCACGCCCGTGGGTGTCTGCACCAACTTGGCTTTGCCCATCGGGTCGGCGGCGGCCAAATCGGCCATGACCACTTGTGCACCGTGATCAGCCAAGGCTTGGCAATAGGCCGAACCCAGCAAACCGGTGCCCCCAGTGACGACCACGACTTTGCCTGTGAGATTGAATCGATCTTGCATGTTGTTTCTTCTGTTTCAAAAAAATAAGGGCGGTTAGAGGCCCAGGCGTTTGCGCATGAGGTACTCCACCAACTCAAAGTCAAATTCGCTGTCGATGTCCAAGCTTTTGTCAACGCCAATGTCATAGCCCTGCGTGCGCCCTGACAACAAGCCGGTGCCGCTGCGCAAATAAGCCGGAGACAGCACATAAATCGAAGCCACATGCTCAAACACCTTGGGTGCATCTTGTCGACGCACGATCGGCTTGGGCAGTTGCTTGCAAATTCTTTGCGACCCGTCCACCACTTCAAGCATGTTGAAGTAG
>JBIIPF010000018.1:0-13867 GCA_044342755.1 Limnohabitans sp.
GTGTAGGGTCGTTCAGGGTGACGCGCAATCTTGGTGATTTGCCATGGCGTCAAGTCGCTGTAGATGTCTTTGGTGAGTTGCAAGCTCTTTTTGGAGAGTTGGTCGATCTCTTCTGAGATGTCCACCGCAGACTCCACTTGCACGTAGCGCAGTTCTTCGATTTTGGTTTCGAGTTCGGCAATCGGTTGCTCGAAGTCGAGGAATGTTTTTTTCGCCAATCGGATCTCCTTGTTCGCTAGCCCTGCGTCGTGTCAATAAGCCACGGGTTGGGGGTCGAGCGAGCGCCAAATATACCAAGTTGCCACGCTGCAATAAGGGGCCCAGGCCGAGGCCACTTCACGGGCGTCGCTGCGGCTGACTGCTTCGCCCGAAAAGTAGTTGTGGCTGATGCCATTGATCAGACCCACATCGTCCAAAGGCAGGACGTTGGGGCGCAACAAATAGAAGATGAGGAACATCTCGGCGGTCCAACGGCCAATGCCACGAATGGCCACCAATTCGTCGATGATGGCCTCGTCGTCCATGTCGGCCCATTGGCGGGTGTGCACCGTGCCATTGGAGAAATGCAGGGCCAAATCCACCAGGTATTCCACCTTGCGAGCCGACAAGCCAGAAGCCCGCATGTCGTCTACTTTGAGTTTGAGGACATTGGCAGGCGTCAGGTTTTTGCTGAGCGCAGCAAACCGGTCCCACACCGACTGCGCGGCCTTCACCGAAATTTGCTGGCCCACGATGCTGCGCGCCAAGGTAACGAAGGCGTCGCCTCTGGACTCTAAACAAACATCACCAAACTGCGGGATGAGGCGGCGCATGACCCGGTCTTTTTTGGCCAGGTGTTTGCAAGCCTCTTCCCAGTAGGCGGGCTTGATCAGTTTGACTTGCAAAGGGCGCGTTGCCATCAAGCGCGCTCCCATTGGGTGCCTTGCGGCGAGTCTTTCAAGACAATGCCCTGGGCCAACAAGTCTTGTCGAATGCGGTCAGCCTCGGCAAAGTTTTTGGCGGCTTTGGCCAGGGCGCGTTGGGCGATCAGCGTTTCAATGCGGCTGGCTTCGTCTTCGGCAGATGAGCCTGCTGCGGTCTCTGCGTGACGGGCCTTGCCTTGCAAAAAATCTTGCGGTGTTTGCTGCAACAAACCCAACACACCGGCCAAACTTTTCAGCAAGCCACTGAGCGCTGAGGAAGATGTGCGATTGACTTCAGCCGCCAATTCAAACAACACAGCCACCGCCTCGGGCGTGCCAAAGTCTTCGTCCATGGCGGCTTTGAAACGCGCAGCATGGGACTGCGTCCAATCGATGGGCACAGCGTCGGGCGGCACGGCGTGCAATGCGGTGTAGAGGCGCTTCAAGGACGCGCGGGCATCATCCAAATGCACGTCACTGAAATTCAAAGGACTGCGGTAATGGCTGCGCACCACAAAGAAACGCACCACCTCGGGCTCGTAGTTATTGAACACATCGCGGATGGTGAAGAAATTGCCCAGGCTTTTGGACATCTTGACGTTGTCCACATTGATGAAGCCGTTGTGCATCCAAAACGAGGCCATGGGCGCGCCGTGCGCGCCTTCACTTTGCGCGATTTCATTCTCGTGGTGTGGGAACTGCAAATCCGCACCGCCACCGTGGATGTCAAACGATTCGCCCAACAATTCACAGGCCATAGCCGAGCACTCGATGTGCCAACCCGGGCGGCCAACGCCATAGGCACTGTCCCATTTCACATCGGCAGGTTCATCGGCTTTGGCAGACTTCCACAGCACAAAGTCCAGCGGGTCTTCTTTGCCATCAAGCACCGCAACCCGCTCGCCAGCGTGCAATTCGTCGAGGGACTTGCCTGACAACTTGCCGTAGCCGACAAACTTGCGCACCGCGTAATTCACGTCGCCGCTGGCGACGCGGTAGGCCAAGCCTTTCGTCTCCAACTTGGCAATGATGTTCAACATGCCAGGCACATGGTCGGTTGCACGGGGTTCGGCACTGGGGCGCTCAATGCCCAAGGCATCCGCGTCTTCATGCAGCGCCGCAATCATGCGGTCGGTGAGTGCGCGAATGGTTTCGCCGTTCTCGGTGGCGCGGCGGATGATTTTGTCGTCGATGTCGGTGATGTTGCGCACATAGGTGACTTGGTAGCCCGACTGCTGGAGCCAACGTTGCACCACATCGAAAGCCACCATGGAGCGTGCGTGGCCAATGTGGCAAAAGTCGTAAACCGTCATGCCGCACACGTACATCCGCACATGGCCTTTATTCAGAGGCACAAAAGCTTGCAAATCACGCGTGAGCGTGTTGTGAATGCGAAGGGACATGTCGTGAGCTTAGGCGTGAAATGCGCGACAGGGCGCGTAAGGTCTCTCTACTACAATGCGCGCAGTATATCGAGACAGACTTATTTTGCATTTCTATCGCTTGCCCTTTACTTTTGTTCTGAACAAACGCTGGTTGACATGCGTCCTGCTGTCAGCATGTTTGGGGCTTGTCGGTTGGGACGTGCTAGCACAAACATCGAGCTTGCAAACCTTCAAGGGCACGCCGCACGACGAAGTGCAAAAAAGCATGATCCAGCGCAATTGGTCCGAGGCCTTGCAGCAAGTCGATGCTTACTTGGTGAACCAACCCCGCGATCCGCAAATGCGTTTTTGGCGAGCACGCTTGATGCAGCAAATGCAACGCAACGATGAAGCGCTGGACGTTTATGTGCAGTTGGCCCAAGACTACCCCGAACTGCCCGAAGTGCAAAACAACCTGGGGGTGATGCTGGCCGCCATGGGCAAAATCGACGAAGCCAAAGCGGCTTTTGAACATGCCTTGAGGAACAACCCGAATTACGCCACCGCCCATGAAAACTTGGGCGATGTGCAACTGCACTTGGCCATGCGTTCGCTGCAAAAAGCCCAAAGCTTGGGTGGAGGCTCTCGCGCCTTGAACACCAAATTGCAAGCCCTTCAACCTGTTTTACAAACCACAATGAGCCCACCATGATTTCTTCACGCCGCATTCTTTTGGCCGCCCTGTTGGCCTTCTCCAGCGTTCTGGGTGTCCACGCCCAAACCGCCAACCCCCAAGTGAAATTTGTCACCAGCGCCGGTGAATTTGTAGTGGAGCTTGCAGCTGACAAAGCGCCCGCCACTGTGGAAAATTTCTTAAGCTATGTGCGCGATGGGCATTACAACGGCACCATTTTTCACCGGGTCATCAACAACTTCATGATCCAAGGCGGTGGTTACGACAGCAAGTACCAAGAGAAATCCACCAAAGCACCCATCAAGCATGAAGGCGCTGCCGTCAAGGCCAAAGGCGGCCCGCGCAACACCGTGGGCACCTTGGCCATGGCCCGCACCAACAACCCACACTCTGCATCGGCTCAGTTCTTCATCAATGTGAAAGACAACGATTTCCTCGACCACCAAGCGCCGCAAGGCCAAGAATGGGGCTATGTGGCCTTTGGCAAAGTGGTATCGGGCATGGACGTCATCACCAAAATCAAACAACTGCCCACCGGTCACGGCGGCCCTTTCCCCACCGATGTGCCGCAAACACAGGTGGTCATTCAATCTGCAACTTTGGTGAAGTAACCATGTCCAACCCTCAAGTCGAACTGCATGTTCAAGACCTGGGCGTCATCACGCTCGAACTCGACGCTGACAAAGCGCCCCACACCGTCGCCAACTTTTTGCGCTATGTGGACAACGGCCATTACGACGACACCATCTTTCACCGCGTCATTCCCGGCTTCATGGTGCAAGGCGGCGGCATGAGCCCCGGCATGAAAGAGAAAAAAGTCGACAGCAAAATCGACAACGAAGCCAACAACGGTTTGAAAAACGATTGCTACACCGTGGCCATGGCCCGCACCAACGATCCGCATTCCGCCACCGCCCAGTTCTTCATCAACGTGAAAGACAACGGCTTCTTGAACCACACCGCACCCACCGCTTCGGGTTGGGGCTATGCGGTGTTTGGCAAAGTGGTGTCGGGCACCGATGTGGTCGACCAAATTTGCAAGGTGCCCACGGGCCGCAAAGGTTTCCACGACGATGTGCCCAAAGACGATGTGGTGATCAGCAAAGCTGTCTTGCTGTAAAAAGGTCTATGGCTGCGCTGCCTTCACAGCCCGTTCATGCCAGCGAGGTAGACGGGCGTGCTTGGTCGCATATCGCGTTCATCTCGGATGTGCACCTGCAACGCAGTGAAGACGCCACCTACCAAGCTTGGCGTCACTACATGCAAAGCGTCCATGTGGACGCTTTGTTCATCTTGGGTGACTTGTTTGAGGTCTGGGTGGGCGACGACTTGCTTATTCACCCTGAAGGCGCATTCGAGCGCGACTGCCTGCAGATCATTCAAGCCACGTCGCAACGCCTACCTGTCTTTGGCTTGGTAGGCAACCGAGATTTTTTAATGGGCGCGCAAGCATGGTCTGACAGCGGCATGCAAGCTTTGTCCGACCCGTGTGTGCTGCACACGTTGCAGCAAAGCATCTTGCTCAGCCACGGCGATGAACTTTGCGTGGACGATGTGGACTACCAAGTATTTCGCCGACAAGTCCGGTCTGACGATTGGCAACAAGCATTCTTGGCGCAACCGCTGCCAGTGCGCTTGAGCATGGCGCGTGGATTGCGCCAGCAAAGCGAAGCCCGCAAAGCCCAGCAAACCACTTGGGTGGATGTGGACAACACCTTGGCCCAAGCTTGGCTCACGCAACATGCATGCGGCGTGCTGGTTCACGGCCACACCCATCAAGCTGCCAAGCATGTTTTGCCAGCCGGTGAACGATGGGTCCTGAGTGATTGGGAAGCCACGGCTCAACCGCCGCGCTTGCAGACTTTGCAATGGCGCGACAACACGGGCTTTACGGTCGCGCAGCTGATGAGATGAACGCCCCATCAATGTTCACGCGTGACTTCAATCAAAGCTGGGCCTCAGCGCTTGAGCAACACCTTCAACGCAGCTTGCACGCGCCTAGCCGCTTCGGCCTCGTAAGGCGCTGACAAAACAGCCGCCACATCTTGTGCCCAAGTTTGCGCAGGCGGTGCGTCATGGCGCTTGGTCAACAACTGGAGTTGCAAAGCACGTCGTGCATCCACATGGGCTGCTGGCGTCGGGACTTCCGCAGCCATCTCCAAACGAAGCAAGGCCGTGTCTGCGCCGCCTTGTGGAGCGCTTTGCAAGGCTTGGCTCCAGGCCTGTCGCTGTGCGGCTGACACCCGGTTGCCCAACTCTTTGGCGGCTGGCAGTTGCTCGGCTTGACGCTGCTCCCAAGCGGACATCAAATGCACCAGGGTCTCTCCGTGGGCTTGCATGGCCAGACGACGCAAGGCGTTGTCGGCTTGCTCGAGGGCATGGCGTTGCGCGCGGAAAGCGGCGTCACCCAAGCGCGGGCCACGCGGCTCAAAGGCGTCGCGGCCCCGTGCTGCATCGGCGCCACGGCGGGGTCCAGCAGCATCTGGGCCACGGCGGCCGGGGGGGCCATCGTTGCGACGCGCACCGGGTTTGTCACCAAAACGTCCAGCGGGTGCGGGCTCGGTTTTCTTCTGGCCAGGTCGGTCATCGCCGCGCACAGCGACCACCTTTTTAGGAGGCGCAGAGGCTTTCGCAACTGGCGCAGGTTCAGCTGCAACTTCGACCGGGGTTTCTGTAGCGACATCAACAGATGCTTCTGATGCCTCATCTGTCGTGGCTTCAACAGTGGCTTCAACAGTGACTTCAGCTGAAGCTTCAGTTGGGCTTGTTTCGGTTGCAGCTGCTTGAGGCGCTGGTGCTGCTGGAGGCGCTGCGGTCGCCGCAGGCGCACGGCCCAAGGAAACATCATTCAAATGCTGCATGGCTTGGCGAATCGCGCTGGCGTCGCCTGCCGCAATGGCTTTTTCCAGGGCTTGTGAGGCCTCTAAAACAGCTTGGTCGTGCGCAGACAAAGGCTGTTGGGTTGGGCTGCCGCGGTCGGCAGTTTTGCGCTGGAAAGCCTCGTCCAAGGGCTGGCGGAACGCGTCCCAAAGCTTTTGCGCCAACTTGCGGTCCACCGGCACGGCTTGCGATTCAAGTTGCCAGCGTTGTTGCAAGGCCTTCACCGCATCAATGCGCAAACTGGCGGCAGCGCCCAATTGTTTGGCTTCTTCAATCATGGCGCGGCGCAACGCCACGCTGTCCGCTAGGGCTTTGTCGATACCCACATGGGCCGCTTGCATCGCGGTCTTCCACTGCGCTTGCATGTCGGCAAAGAGTTTTTCACTCAGGTGACCACTGTTGCGCCAGCGCTCGGTGAAAGCGTGCAATTCACGCGCTTGTTTTTTCCAATCGGTGTTGCCCGCATGGGCTTGCGTCCAAGCAGCCACCTCGGCCAGCAAGGCCACGCGTTGTTCACGGTGGGCCGCGGACTCGGCCTTGGCTTTTTCAAGCCAAGCCTGCACAAAGGGATAGGCGCGGTTGCACGCTTGATCGAAACGCTTCCACAAACCATGGTTGGGCTGCCCGCCTTGGTCGGCTTTTTTCCAGGCCTCGCGCAATTGACGCAAGCTGTCTTGCAGTTTGCGGCCGGTGATAGCGGGCTGCCATTCAGAAACTTCTTGCCCTTCCACCACCGCTTCGCCTTCGGGCTTGACCGGCTTCATCAGGGCTTCCGCTTTGGCCACCAACTCGGTGCGCACCGCATCGGCTTGTTGTTTTTGCAAAGAGGCGGCGGCTTTGGTGGCGGCCTGCGCTTTTTGGGTTTCGGCTTGCACCGCAGGGTCTGCGACAGGCTTGGGTGCAGCCACAGTGCTGGCTTCACCACGCAACACGCGCAATTGGTCGGCCCAAGCGGGTACCGCAGGCAGCGGCAAGCTGGCGTCTTGCGCGGCCGCTTGGGTTTGCGTCAGGGCGGCTGAAAACGCATCCCACACCAGCTGAATGTGTTGGGTGCTTTCCAACACGCTGCTGGGGTATTTGGCGTCCACGCTGACCCAATGCGGGTCTTGGCTGAGGGCGGCCAATTCAGCTTGCAAACGCTGCAAATCGGCAGACAAACTGGTTTGCAATTCCACCGCTTCGGTCCAGGCTTTGGTCGACAGCACCTCGATGCGTTGCACCATCAACACCGCCGACTCGCGCAACACCTGGGCACGGTGCTCTAAATCTTCAATGTGCTTGACCCGATCGGCAAGTGCCAATCGCATGCTGGCCAAGGGTTCGCGTGACAAAGGCGCACCCGCTTTGGCAGCGTCGCGGGGCCAAGCCATCGCGTCAGCCAAATTCAAGCGCGCAATGTCCAACAAATGCTTGGCCTTCTCAGCCCATTCATCGGCCAAGGCGTCTTGGCTTTTCAAACGGCGCAGTTCATCGAGTTTCTCGCGCAGCGGTTTGGCCGCGCCCTTGTCACGCACGCTCATTTCTTTGAACACTTGTTGCAGCAGATCGGCGCTGGGCTCGGTGGCCATCCATTCGCGCAAACGCGCGGCTCGTTCGCCAGAAGTGGGGGCGGTCAGGGCGCCGCCAGTCAGGGTGTCCAAGGAGGCCAAATCAAGTGCGCTGAAAGAAGGGGTGTTCACGTCGTCTCAAATCAGTAAGTGGGCCCGTCTCAGGGGCAAAGATGGCTATTGTGACAGGGCGATGAGGTGGGCGGTTTAAAATAGCTGTATGAAAGTTTTACAAACCATCTTGCAATGCCTGCGGGTTTTTGCAGCCGATGTGGCCCAAGGTTTTTTCCTCATCACGCACAGCGGTCTGGCTTTGCTGGGACTGGGTGTTTTTTGCCTGGCCCTGATATTGAGCAACAAGCCCGACTTGCGTTCAAACGCTGAAGTTCATTTGATCGACTGGTTGCAAACGCGTCATGGTTTGGATTTCAGCTTCAGCAGCAACAGCAGCGATGCGCTGGAACGCGCCACCGCTGCCAGTCCTGATGATCTTCCCAAGGACCAAGCCAGCATCGCTTTGTGGCTCAGTCGCAAATACCGTGTGGCGCCCGAGCCGCTCAGTGCTTTGGTGGCCGAGGCCTACGTGATTGGGCCCAAGTACAAATTGGAACCCACCTTGCTGCTGGCGGTCATGGCCATCGAATCCAGCTTCAACCCCTTTGCCCAAAGCTCCATGGGCGCACAAGGTCTGATGCAGGTGCGCACCAGCATTCACACCGACAAATACGAAGACTTTGGGGGTGACTTCGCCGCCTTTGATCCCGTCACCAATTTGCACGTCGGCGCGCTGGTGCTGCGCGAAGCCATCGACCGCAATGGCTCCCTAGAAGCTGGACTTCGCCAATATGTGGGCGCAGCCTTGAGCGGCGAAGATGGTGGTTATGTCACCAAAGTGTTGGTAGAGCAACAAAAGTTGCTGGACGTTGCCAGTGGTCAAAAGGTGCTGGCTTTTGAACCTCCACCGCAACCCTGATTTTTTTCATTTTTGGAGCCATGCATGTATTCACGTCAACATCTGATCGCGCAAACCGACCCCGAACTCTGGGCGGCGATTCAGGCAGAAAACCTTCGCCAAGAGCACCACATTGAGCTGATCGCCAGTGAAAACTATGCCTCCCCTGCTGTGATGCAAGCGCAAGGCACCCAGCTGACCAACAAATACGCCGAAGGCTACCCCGGCAAACGCTACTACGGTGGTTGTGAGAACGTCGATGTGGCCGAGCAACTCGCCATCGATCGCGTCAAGCAACTTTTTGGGGCTGAAGCGGCCAACGTGCAACCGCATTGCGGTGCCTCTGCCAACCAAGCCGTGTTCTTGGCTTTTTTGCAACCTGGCGACACCATCATGGGCATGAGTTTGGCCGAGGGCGGCCACCTCAGTCACGGTATGCCGCTGAATATGAGCGGCAAGTGGTTCAAGGTGGAAAGCTATGGCTTGAATGCCAAAGAAGAAATCGATTACGACGCCATGGAAGCCAAGGCCCGTGCCACCCAACCCAAGCTCATCATTGCCGGTGCATCGGCCTACAGTCTGCACATCGACTTTGCCCGCTTCGCCAAAGTGGCCAAAGAGATTGGTGCCATCTTCTTGGTGGACATGGCGCATTACGCTGGTTTGATTGCCGCTGGCGTTTATCCCAACCCGGTGCCCCACGCGGATGTGGTCACCTCCACCACCCACAAAAGCTTGCGTGGCCCACGCGGGGGCATCATCCTGATGAAGGCTGAACATGAAAAAGCCATCAACAGCGCGGTGTTTCCGGGCTTGCAAGGTGGCCCCCTCATGCACGTTATCGCGGCCAAGGCCGTGGCATTCAAAGAAGCCTTGGACCCCAGCTTCAAGGCCTACCAAACGCAGGTGCTGAGAAATGCGGACATCGTGGCGAAAACACTCACCGAGCGTGGTTTGCGCATCGTCAGTGGCGGCACCCAAAGCCACGTCATGCTGGTCGATTTGCGTTCCAAAAACATCACCGGCAAAGCCGCTGAAGCCGCCTTGGGTGCAGCCCACATGACCATCAACAAAAACGCCATCCCGAACGACCCTGAAAAACCGATGGTCACCAGCGGTGTGCGCATTGGTACCCCCGCCATGACCACGCGCGGTTTCAAGGATGAAGAAGCCCGTGCCACCGCGCACCTGATTGCCGATGTGTTGGACAACCCGCATGACGACGCACACATCGCAGCGGTTCGCGCCAAAGTGCATGCCCTGACCAGCCGTTTTCCGGTTTACAGCTGAGCCCTGTATGAAATGTCCTTTTTGCAACCATGCGGACACCCAGGTGATGGAGACCCGCATGTCCGAAGAAGGCGACTCGGTGCGCCGCCGTCGCCAGTGCGGTCATTGCGAAAAGCGTTTCACCACCTACGAGCGCCCGGATGTCAGCTACCCCACGGTGGTGAAGAAAGACGGACGCCGCATCGAGTACGAACGCAGCAAATTGCAAGGCTCCTTGAACTTGGCTTTGCGCAAACGCCCGGTCAGCACCGAACAAGTCGACTCTGCGATTGAGCGTATCGAAGACAAATTGCTCACCTTGGGTCAGCGCGAGGTGTCTTCCACACGCATTGGTGAGCTGGTCATGCGCGAGTTGAAAAAACTGGACAAAGTGGCTTATGTCCGCTTCGCCAGCGTTTACCGAAGTTTTGAAGATGTGGATGAATTCAAAACTTTGGTGGATGAATTCAGGCGCTGAGCCCGGATGGTGAACCGATCACCCGCAAAACGTAACCAGCGCACACCCACTGTCCCTCTTTTGATTTGATGATGGCGACCATGCACAGGTCGCTTTTTTCATCACCCCACTCTCGCCATTTGCTCGCGGGTTTCAGCCTGACTGAGCTGTCGGTGGTCTTGGCTTTGTTGGCCATCGCCGCCAGCATGGCTGCGCCACAGTTGTCGCATTGGTTGTGGCGTTGGCGGGTCGAAACCGTGGTGCAAGCCTGGGCCGGTGACCTGCAATCCGCCCAACTGCAAGCTTTGCGGCGTGGGCAAAAACTGCAACTGCAACGCTTGGGGGGCTGCCAATCCACCCCGCTGGCCGATGGAGACTGGCGCTGCGGTTGGCAGTTGGGCTTGAGCTCTGACAGCACCATCGCCATGCATACCCAAGGACTGGATGGGTCTTTGCGCATCCAGCTTTACCCCAGCGCCAACCTGTTAACCATCAATGGCCAAGGCGAGTTGGTGGCAGGTGGCTTGCGACTCACCGTGCAAGCCAAAAGCCTGTCCGCTGTGGTGCGCAGCATTTGCATCAACACCACTGGGCGCTTGCGGGTCGTTTCTGCCGAAACATGCGCATGACCAGCCCCACATGCAACGCTGCAAAAAAATGCAGCGAAACCGGTTTTTCGTCTTTGGAAGCCTTGGCCGCACTGATGGTGTTGAACCTGTTGTTGATCGGTTTGTTCAGCCGACAACTGCAGGCTTGGCAAGCACAACGTGAAGCCTTGGCGCTGCAAAACACGGTCGAGATGGCACAAGACTTGTGGCACCGCATGCAAGTCAACAGCGAGGGCTTGGCGGCTTACCAACTCGTTTTGGGTGACAAACCCAGCGCCACAGATTGTCAAAGCAAATCTTGCAGTCCATCTGATTGGGCGCAAGCAGATCTGGCCGATTGGTACAACGCACTGCAGCTGCGCATGCCTGGTGCGCAGGCCCGGGTGCAAACCCAAACCAGCGCCCCGCCCTTGGTGCGCTTGCTGTTGGCCTGGCCGCAAAGCAACGTGGACGCCCTGCCTGACAGTTCTGCTGTGGCCGACTGCCCCAAGCAGCACCGTTGTTGGCAAACCAGTTGGCCGCCATGAAACCACGCATGCCCAAGCAACGCGGTCACAGCCTGGTCCAAAGCCTGCTGGGTCTGATGCTGTCCATGCTGGTGCTGATGGCCGCCTTCACAGCCTTTGCTTGGGTGCAAAGCAGTCACCGCCAACTGCAAACCCAGGTCGAGGTGCAACAGCGGCTGCGCACTGCCATGCAACTGCTCCGACTTCGTGTGCAACGGGCAGGCGCCCCTGGTTTGGCCGTGGATGGCACGGGCAAATTCAAATTCGATACTTTGTCCACAGCACTCTTGGGCACCCCCAACAGCTTATCGCTGGTGCATTGGACCAAGCTGACGCCAGCCGACTGCCAAGGGCACGAATCGTCGTACCTGTCCACCATCGAAGACGCCTTTTCATTCAGCAAGCAAGCACTGGTTTGCAAAGACACCGCACCCGAAGACAGCGTGACGCAAGAGTTGGTCGAAGGCCTCGATGGCCTGAGCCTGTTGTACGCCCAAGCGTTGCCAGGGCCATCCCTGCAATGGCGAACGGCCGACAAGGTGACGCTTTGGAGTGCCGTTCGCGGTGTGCAAATTTGCTTGCAAGCCAAGGCAGTTGGGATTCAAGTGCCCAGCTCCGCATCCTGCATCAGCAGCCTGAAAGCACCCGGACTGTCTTGGCACGGCGTCGCTGCATTCAGGCACTTTGTCCCATGAAGAGACGGCAACGCCGGCAACTTGGCATGGTGCTGCCCACCGTGTTGGCCTTGGCCATGTTGAGCAGTGTTTTGGTGATGGCCGAGTGGCGCAACCTGAGTTTGGCTGAAGGATGGGGCCAAGTAACGCAGCAGCGTTGGACCTTGCAACAGACCAGCCACGCAGCTTTGTTGGCTGCGGTGCAAGACATCCAAGGACCACTCACCGATGACAGGCACCTGCCCGGCAAAGCGGGTTCCACGCATGCCTTTTTTCCACGCAACACCTCAGCCTGGAAAACATTGCAAGCCCGCTTGGGCGCCCAAGACTGCTTGAGCGGCATTTGCCAACCCTTGGGCGACGACGACAACAGCTACAACGCTTGGAAAGATCGCATCGCGAATGGCCAACGCTACGGCGAAGACGCGGGCCTGACCGTGCTGTATTGGGTGGAAGTGTTGCCCTTGATCAGCCGTTTGGGCACCCTGAGTTCACCCTTTGTTTACCGCATCACCGTGTGGGCGCAAAACAGCAGCAACGCCATCGTGGTCAGCCAAGCGCTGTGGCATCCCACACCCAGCCACCCGGCATCAACCGCCATCCCCATGAACCTCTCGGGCTTCAAACGCTTGATGCAGCTTTCACCTTGAGGAGAGTTCCATGTTGGCGATAGCTTTGGGATGGGATATCAAGAGGCTTCCATGATGTCATTGAAACTGATGCCCCAAAATGGCTTCACCCTGATGGAATTGCTGGTGGTGTTGGCCATCGTCGGTTTGCTCGCCAGCATGGCGATGCCCATTTACCAGCAAGCACAACAGCGTGGTCAGCGCAGCCTGGCCAAACTGGCTTTGCTGCAAGCCGCCCATTGGATGGAACGTGCCGCGAGTGCCCAAGGCCAATACCCCTTAGCCCGTGATGTTCCAAGCAACTTGCTGTCCCCTTCGGGTCTGAACTACCAACTCAGCGTCACCAGCAGCGCCCAAAGTTTTCTCATCACCGCCCAGCCCAGCGCCGCGCAAGCCACAGACGCCTGCGGCAGTCTGACGCTTTCAAACACGGGTGTGCGCGACGTGAAAGACGCCAGCATGACGGCGGCGCAATGTTGGAGTCGCTGAACGGATAATCCCATCCATGTCCTTCACTGCTGCCGACACCCTGTACATGACCCAAGCCTTGGCCTTGGCCGAGCAGGCGCTGTTCATCACCTCGCCCAACCCGCGTGTGGGCTGCGTCATCGTCGGTGCACAGGGCACAGTACTCGGGCAAGGCCACACCCAAGCCGCCGGCCAGGCCCATGCCGAAGTGATGGCCCTGCGCGACGCACAAACCCGTGGCCACAGCACCCAAGGTGCCACAGCCTATGTGACGCTGGAACCCTGTAGCCACCAAGGCCGCACCGGGCCTTGTTGTGATGCGCTCATCGCTGCGGGTCTGGCACGGGTGGTGGCCAGTGTAGAGGACCCCAATCCGCTGGTGGCCGGCCAAGGCTTGGCGCGTTTGCAAGCCGCAGGCGTGCAGGTGGACGTGGGTTTGCTGCGCGCCGAAAGCACCGAACTCAACATGGGTTTTTTCAAACGCATGCAACAAGGCACACCGTGGATGCGCATGAAGTCGGCGCAATCCTTGGACGGTCAAACCGCTTTGACCAACGGTCACAGCCAATGGATCACAGGGGAAGCAGCAAGGCTGGATGGCCACCGGTTTCGGGCGCAAGCCTGCGCAGTCCTGACTGGCATTGGCACGGTGCTGGAAGACAACCCCTTGCTGAATGTTCGCGGCATCGACACGCCGCGCCAACCGCATTTGCTGCTGGTCGACTCCCGGCTGCAAACCCCATTGAACGCCCGTCTTTGGGACGTGCAACGCCAAGTCGTGATCTTCCATGCTGAAAGACAGCCCGCAGTTGAAGAGGCATTGAAGGCCAAAGGTGCCCAATTGGTGTGTTTGCCAGGTAAGGGACAAAAAGTAGATTTGGCTGCCTTGGTGGGTCATTTGGGGCAACTGCCTTGCA
>JBIIPF010000224.1:0-3533 GCA_044342755.1 Limnohabitans sp.
CTACCCCCCACCCTGCATGTGTGCTTGATGCGCATGGCCCAGTTGCAAATGCAGCCACTGGACCGCAACGCGCTGACCGAGGCGGTTGAAACTGCCTCCAAGGCCCACAGCGAGCCACAGCAACTGTTGGCCCATTTCACTCGGCTCATGCACCTGCCCAAGCCGAAGTGGGTGCGTCAACCCGACCCCGCCGCCATGCCGCTGTTGGCGCACCACGCCCAGATGGGCTGGCTGGTGTTGCGCGGCTTGAATGCCCAACAAGAGTGGGTGGTGGAAGTGCTCAACCCCGACAAAGGGGGCTTTGAAGAAAAAGCCCTGCACGATTTGCAAGGCATGACCTTGGCCAAGCTGTCCTTGGCCGTGCCCTTCGAGTCATCCAACAGCCCGGTGTACCAGTTGGTCAAGCGCGAATTGCTGAGCCACAAACGCGTGCTGGCCGAAGCCGCTTTGGCGGGTGCCGTGCTGAACCTGATTGCCCTGGCCGTGTCGTTCTACAGCATGCAGGTGT
This sequence comes from Limnohabitans sp., assembly GCA_044342755.1. Taxonomy (GTDB): domain Bacteria; phylum Pseudomonadota; class Gammaproteobacteria; order Burkholderiales; family Burkholderiaceae_C; genus Limnohabitans. The sequence continues at coordinate 509 of JBIIPF010000224.1, forward strand.
ATGACCGCGTCGTGCCCACCGGTGCCAGCCAAACCCTGATGGTGCTGACACTGGGCGTGCTGGTGGCCGCTGTGTTTGAGGTGACCATCAAGCACCTGCGCTCGCACTTGTACGCCCACCTCATCGACAACGTCGATCAGCGCTTGTCACGCGCTGTGTACATGCGTTTCTTGAGTTTGCGATTGGACCAATTGCCACGCAGCGTGGGCACCTTGGCCTCGCAGTTGCGCGGCTATGAATCGGTGCGCAGCTTTCTGACCACGCTCACCTCGCAGCTGATGATTGACGCGCCATTTGCTGTGCTGTTTTTGGTGCTGATGGGCGTCATCGGCCACCCCAGCTTGGCCCTCATCCCACTGGCGTTCTTGATCATCACGGTGTCGGTCGGGCTTTTTTACCGCCAAAAGATTGAGGCCCTGACCCGCCAAAGCGTGGCCTCGGCCAATCTGAAAACCGGCCTGTTGGTGGAAACCGTGGAAGGCGCGGAAACCATCAAGTCCGGCCAAGGCGGGTGGCGCATGTTGAGCCGCTGGATGCACACCAACGATGATGCGCGCAGCCAAGAACTGCAAATGCGCGACATCACCGAACGCAACCAGCACCTGACCGCGTTCTTCCAACAAGTGGCTTATGTGTTGCTGGTGGCCAGTGGCGCACTCATGATCAGCAAAGGTGAACTCAGCATGGGCGCGCTGATTGCCTGCTCGATTTTGTCGGGGCGGGTGTTGCAGCCGGTGGCCATGATTCCAGCGCAGTTGGTGCAATGGGCATCGGTGAAAGCCTCGGTGCAATCGCTGGACCGCATCTGGCAGCTGGAAAGTGACCACCATGGCGTGGCGCATCCGCTCACGCCTGAAACCATTCAAGGCGGCTACAAATTGGAAAAAATCAGCGCGTCCTACGGGGGGCCGGTGAAAGCCTTGAACATCGCGCAATTGACCATCCAGCCGGGCGAAAAAATTGGTGTGCTGGGCCCCATTGGGGCGGGCAAAACCACCTTGCTGCGCTTGCTCTCGGGCATGTACAAACCGCAAGAAGGCCGGGTGCTGCTGGACCAACTCGACATCGCCCACATCAGCAAACCGGTGCTGGCCGAGCAAGTGGGTTTCTTGCAGCAAGAGGGCCGCTTGTTTGCCGGCAGCTTGCGCGACAACCTGATCTTGGGTTTGATCGATCCGGGGGACGACGCCATCTTGGCCGCCGCCGACAAAACCGGATTGCTGCGCACTGTCATCAGTGCCCATCCCAAGGGTTTGATGCAAGACATCACCGAAGGCGGCATGGGCTTGTCGGCTGGGCAGCGCCAGTTGGTGAACCTGACCCGCTTGTATCTGCGCCTTCCCACGGTGTGGCTGTTGGATGAACCCACCGCCTCGATGGACCGTCAAACCGAAAGCGTGGTGTTGCAAAGTTTGCGCAACCAGCTGCAGCCCCAACATACCTTGGTGGTGGTGACCCACAAACCCGAGTTGCTGGTGCTGGTCAACCGCATCATCGTGGTGGCACAACACCAGGTGGTGTTGGACGGCCCACGCGACGAGGTGTTGGCCCGATTGAACAACCCTGCGCCAACTTCCACAGGGGCATCCACATGAGCAACACACCTTGGGAACAAGACCAGCGCCATCCCTCTTCCACCCTGTTGTGGTGGCTGATCTTGGCTTTCGCCGCCTTCGTGGCTTGGGCCTCGTTTTTTGAAATCAACCACGCGGTGCGCACCACGGGCCAAGTGATTTCCAGCGCCCGCACCCAGGTGATTCAGGTGGCCGATGGCGGTGTGATTTCTGGCTTGCATGTGCAAGAAGGCCAGAGCGTGAAAGCGGGTCAACTGTTGGCCACGCTGGAGAAAGAACGTGCGCAAGCTGGCTTTGATGAAGGGCGTTCTCGCATCATGGCGTTGCGCGCTACGTTGCTGCGCTTGCAAGCCGAGGTGCAGGGCACGGTGCCGCGGTTTGGCAAAGCCTATGACGCCTATCCGGGCATCGTGCAAGCCCAAATGGGTTTGTTCCAGCAACGCTTGCAAAGCATGAAAGCCGAGCTGGACACCTTGAATGACAGCTTGGTGTTGTCACAACGTGAACTCGACATGAACCAAAAGCTGCTGAAAAGCGGTGACGTGAGCGAAGTGGATGTGCTGCGTTCGAAGCGGGCGGTGTCCGAGGTGGAAGGCCGCATGGTGGCCGTGCGCAACAAGTATTTGCAAGAAGCCCGCACCGACATGATCCGCACCGAAGAGGAATTGGCCAGCCAAGGGCACAAATTGTCCGAGCGCGAAAGCGTGCTCTCCCACACCGACATCACCGCGCCGATGGACGGCATCGTCAAGTACTTGCGCGTGACCACCTTGGGGGGTGTGCTGCGCCCGGGGGACGAACTGCTGCAAATCGCGCCCACCGGCGACGAGTTGATCATCGAAGGCAAGGTGACCCCCGCCGATATTGGGCAACTCGTGCTCGGGCAAGTGGCACAAGTGAAGATTGACGCCTTTGATTCATCCATTTACGGTGGCTTGCAAGGCGAGTTGACCTTCATCAGCCCCGACACCTTGACGGAAACCGCCCCCAACGGGCAAAACATGTCGTACTTTCGGGTGCGGGTGAAAGTGCTGCCCACGCAAAGCAACCCCAAGGCGGCGCAAATTTTGGTCAAGCCAGGCATGACCGCCAGCCTGGACATCATGGTGGGCGAACGCACCATCATGAACTACCTGCTCAAACCGCTGGTGAAAACCTTCAGCGGCGCGCTCACCGAGCGCTGACCCCCCCCTGCAAAGCTTTGACCGGACGCTTGGTCAGCGCCCGGCGCAGCCCTGTGCGTGGTGCTTGACGCCCAACCCCAGTTTTGTAGCATTTGTTATACAAAAATCATGGTTTTTAAGCATTTAAAAGCTATTAATTCGAATTTTTCATCAATATTGATACTTAAAGTTGATTTTTAAAGCTAAGATGGTGTGAACTTTTGAGGGCATTTTGGATTCGAATTGCTTCCAAGGTACTCTTTTCATTCGCAAGGACGGCCATCCATG
>JBIIPF010000019.1:0-13844 GCA_044342755.1 Limnohabitans sp.
AGTGACAGAAACCTCCGCAGTGACATTCAATGCCATGACGGCTGGACAAACCATCACGCTGGGGGGCTTGACCTACACAGCTGGTTCGACCGGCGCCACAGCCGCTGAAGTTGCCACCGACTTTGCCTCGCGTGCCAATGGCTATGTAGCAGGCACAGCCCCCGCGCCTGTCAAAGGAACTTTCAGCGGCACCCTTAGTGGCTTTGACTCGGGTGCTGTGACTACCAGCACCACCGTCACTTTCACCAGTGCCACCGTGGGCACCAATGTCACCAATTTGGCCATCAGTGGCTCAGGCGCATTACCTACGGCTGTGGTGACCAATGGCGCACCTGCGGCCTCAGTCACATTCATCAAAACTTCAGGCTCTAACGCACAAGTCATCTCCGATGACTTGGTGTACGAATTCAAGCAGTCCGATGGCACGGCTCTGGCCATGAGTGGTCGCGCCTTTGAATACCATGTCGATGTTGCCGGCAGCATTCCAGCGCTGCGCGCTGGTGACCTCAAGATCAACGGCATCGACATTGGCGCGTCCTATGCATCTGATGATGCGGTGTCGCCACCCAACAATGCTGCTGGCAGTGCGATTGCCAAAGCTGCAGCGATCAACCGCATGGCCAACGCGACAGGCGTGACACGTGGCGAATCACAAATGCTGACTTTCAGCGGTACGCCAACTGCCGGCACTTTGGTGGTTGGCGGTGTCAGCGTCACTTTGGATGCTTTGGATACGACATCCGCAGCTGCCTCAGCCAAAATAGCGGCTGCCTTGCAGGCCAGTCCACTGTATGGTGGTAACACCGGTCGCAATGTCACCTATATACCGGGCAACTCCAATATCTCTATCAGCTACGCGCCGAGTGAAGGCAACGTGGGTAAGACGGTGGTTCAGTCCGGCTCGACCAATTTGGTTGGCATCGTGGACACCACGGAAGAGTATTTTGTCGCCAGTCAGGGCACGGGCGTGTTTGCCAAGGTCAATGAGAACCACATGAGTGGCATAGCCATGTCGGGTACTTCGGTGCTCAATGGCGTGGTGTTTGTCAATGGTTTTGCCAGTGCAAGCATCTCCACCGTATTGAACAACCCGCGTGAAACTCGCACTTTGGTGGCCAAGGCCATCAACATGATCAGCGACAAAACAGGTGTCAAGGCAATTGACACCGGATCTGACACCAAAGGCATCACCCTCGTCGCCAAAGACGGACGCAACATAGAAGTGAGTTTTGAAACCACGGCCAATGCTGAAGACTTTGGCGCTCGCATTGGTATGCGCCAAGGCGTCCAGTCCAGTACGCTGTCCTTGGAGTCCAAAATCCCGACCCCTGTGGTGTTGACTTCAGATGCCACTGGCGACATCACACGTGCTGGCCTGGTGCAGGGCAATTTCACTCGCAACCAAGCTGTCGCCAATACCAGCGTGCGTCCTATCGTGGACCCGGCAGTGGCGCAACTCGACCGCGTTTTATTTGCTGGCGCACCCACTGCCGCCGGCGAAATTTATTCAGTAACCGTCAACGGGACCACTTTCAGCTATGAAACTGTAGCTGGGGCGACCAATTTGACCGCACAAAAAGTGCGGGACGAGCTTGTCACAAAGATCAACGCCAATACCGATTTGCCGGTCACCGCCAAAGCGGGTCGCAGCATTGGTGAAATCTTGCTTGAATCGGATGTACCGGGCACCTCATTCACAATCGCGACGAGCAAAAGTTCTGGTGCTGCCGCTACGGTGACCACCACCAACTTGGTAGAAAACGCCAAAGCCAATTTCAAACCACTGGGCATGGATGATCTGATGATCAATGGTGTCAAGATCAGACCCACCACCTCAGGGGACGATGAACTGAGCAATTCACCTGCCACCAGCAGTGACCCCAGTGCCAGTGCGATTGCCATTGCCGCAGCCATCAACGCACAAACGCCCATCACAGCGGTGCGCGCAGAGGCCAAAGGTCCTGAAATCAAAGGCACCACAACCAACACCAATTTACCGGTCTTGGCTGTCCCCACATTACATTCTTTGTTTATCAATGGGGTCGAGGTGCAGGTTGAATTTGTTCAAAACGAACTTGGCACCGATCGCCGTACCAAAGTAATCAATGCGATCAATCAGCGTGCTGGTCAACACGGCGTGACTGCAACCGACAACGGCAATGGCTTGTCCTTGGAGTCTGATGGACGCAACATGTCCGTATGGTTCAACTCGAATGTCAAAGACCTGTCTGCTGCCAACTTTGGTCTAGACCAAGGCGGTTCGGTGGCACAAGTGTCCCGAATCAATATTGGTGGCACGGTTGCCACGACCGATACAGCTTCCGTGGTCATCAACGGCGTGACCATCACTTCGGCGGCGCCATCGGCTGCAACTGGTGCTTCCTTGGCAACAGCATTAGAAACCGCCATCAACAATGCCATCACCGCTGGCACGGTCAAAAACATCAGCGTCACCCGTACCAATGGCGTTTTGGATATCACCTCCACTGTGGCGGGTTCTGCCTTTGAACTGATTGGCGCCAAAGTCATCAACACCTCCGTGGCTACGGCAACCACCATGTCCTTGGACACGGTGACAGCCAACAGTCATGGCAACAACAAAATCACAGGCATTCGCGACGCCACAGCCAGCAGCACCTCAGCCCGTACCCTTTACGGCACGGTGCGCATGATTGCGCAAGCACCCCAAATGCCTGGTTTGCCTGTGCCAATTGGTGCACCACCATCTGAATTGGACAAGCTTTTGCGTGCCAACGGCAAACCCTTCACAGTCAGTGCGGGCGACGACGGGTTTGGGCTCAACAGTAATTTTGAAGCTCTGGGCTTCAACGAAGGTACGTTTGGTGGTCGCTCCAGCGCCGACATGGACCCACCCAAGGTTGGTCGCTTGGCTTTTCAAGTGGGTGCTTCAGCCAACCAGTTGATCACCATCGACCTGGCCGACTTCGGCAAGGGCGGCCCCATTACCGGTGAAATCACGGGTGATGTGGACTTGAATGTGGAACAGCGTTCGGTTCGGATTCACACCCGCGAAGGTGCAAGTGCGGTCTTGACCAAACTCGATGCCGCCATGGACCATGTGAACGCCACACGCGCCACCATGGGTGCGGTGATGAACCGCCTGGACCATGTCATCACCAACTTGTCAAATGTGTCAATGAATTTGTCTGCCTCACGCAGCCAAATTGAAGATGCCGACTACGCTTCTGCATCGACCGAATTGGCGAAGAACCAGATCATGCAGCAAGCAGGCACAGCGGTGCTGGCCCAAGCCAACACCAGCCAACAGTCTGTGCTGAAGCTCTTGGGTGGTTGATGAACCATGGGGGCTGAACCGTCCATCAAATCGCCTGACTGCTGGCAATGCAGACACTTTGCCATCAGTTGGGACACACGCAACCCCTACAGTTGCAAGTTGATGGGCTTTAAAAGCCGCATGATTCCTTCTTTCGAGGTGTTTCGCGCCGATGGCCACCCTTGCCGTGGTTTCATGGCCAAAGTCATACCGATGCAAAACCTCACGGTTGTCGATAGGCCTAAAACCGTCAGTCGGCTCTCAAAATACGTTTGAATCGGTTTGTTTCGATCTGTCGAAATGCCGACTTCATCCCTCTTAAGTACCTTTTTAAGGGTTCACTACTCTCTCAATAGCGCTTAAAAGTACTCAATAAATAAGCTGGCACATGCATTGCTTATCAACCACACCTTTGTTACTGGTTGATCAATGTGAAACCTACCACTGTTAACGCCCTTCAAGCCGTCTGGTTGGACCCTTTCAGTCCACTGGGGGAGTCCGAGCGAACTCAGCTGAGTGCTTATGGCATTGAACTCAATGCCATCAACACCCTGGGCGACCTGACCTTGGCCTTGCGTCGCGCCCATGTGCTGGTGATCCGTTTGGGTGACAGCGCAGAACTGCTGCGCGAAGTGCAAACCCTGATCGGCCAGCTTGGCTTCAATGTCCCTGTGGTCTGCCGCGTCGAGCGTCGCCGCATGGAAGTGGCGGTGGACGCGATGCGTTACGGTGCTTTGCATGTGCTGCCAACCGACGAGTGGAGCGAAGACGCTTGGCACTTGGCCACAGAAAGCCTCAACACCGACAAGAACAAACCCCGCAGCTATGTGTTTGTGGACCCGATCAGCCAACACCTGTTGGCGCTGGCCCAACGTGTGGCGCAAACCGAAGTCACCGCCTTGTTGGTGGGACCCACAGGGGCTGGTAAAGAAGTGTTGGCCCGCGTGCTGCACGAATCCTCCAACCGCGCCAAAGGCCCGTTCGTGGCGTTGAACTGCGCGGCGTTGCCTGAGCACCTGATTGAAGACATGTTGTTCGGTCATGAGAAGGGCGCTTTCACAGGCGCCCACAAAGACCACAAAGGCTTGTTTGAACAAGCCCATGGCGGCACCGTGTTTCTGGATGAAATTGGCGAGATGCCGATTCACTTGCAAGCCAAGTTGCTGCGCGTGTTGCAAGAGAAAAAACTCAATCGTTTGGGTGGCGAAACATCCATCGATTTGGATGTGCGGGTGATTGCCGCCACCAACAAAGATTTGCGCCAAGCCATTGAAGCGCGTGAATTCCGCGAAGACCTGTACTTCCGCATCAGCACCTTCCGCCTGCGCATCCAGCCTTTGCGTGAACGCCCAGGCGACGTCATTCCTTTGGTGTTGCAGTCTTTGTCGCGCCATGCCAAAGGCAACGTGCCTTTGAGCCTGAGCGCCGATGCGCAAGTGCTGCTGCAGCAATACCCTTGGCCGGGCAATGTGCGTGAACTAGAAAACGTGGTTCAACGCGCCGTGGTTTTGTGCAATGGCCGTGTCGTGACACCGGCGCACCTGATGTTCGATGAAACCCAAGGCGACGCCGATTTTGAATACGCCGCGTCTGCAGCCCTGCCTGCATCGATGTCGTCGCCGTCCAGCCCTGTGGCTGACAGCGTGGCCGTGCCGATGGAACCAACGGCATTGTGTGAATTTGCCACGCCTTCTGCCGACAGCTTCACCGTACCGATGCACAGCGAAGTCCATCTCAACCCACCGGCTGATTTGTTTTCAGCGGTGAAAGCCAGCGAACACCAAGTCATCTTGGCCGCCATCCAAGCCAGCGACAGCCGCGTGGAAGCCGCCAAAAAATTAGGCATCAGCCCTCGCACTCTGCGCTACAAGTTGGCGCAGTTGCGCGAACGTGGCATGGACATGGCCATTGCGGCTTGATTGAGGAGCAACGACCATGATCGACAGCATTTCTGGCAACAGCGTCAACTCGATGATGGAGACCATCCGCGCCTACCAGCAAAAAGCCGCTGGTGGTGTAGAACAACTGAAGATTCAGGCGCCCCAGGTTCAAGACCTGCAAGCGCCCAAGGTCGAACTGCCCAACTTCACCGAGTCGGTGAAGAACCTGCTCGACAAGGTAAACGAAACCCAGGCCAAGTCCAGCAATTTGCAAGAGGCCTACCAACGAGGCGAAGACGTGCCCCTGACCGATGTGGTCTTGGGCATGCAGAAATCCTCCCTGGCGTTTGAAGCGACCTTGCAGGTCCGCAACAAAGTGCTGCGGGCGTATGAAGAAATCATGAACATGCCGGTTTAACTTTTAAGAGAACACCATGGCCACCGCAAGCGCAACACTCAACACCCCTGCCGGTCTCAGCAACAACGCTGTCACCACCACAGACTCGGACAACGCACCGCGCTCCAGCAGCAATGCCATGGTGCCGCGCCCCGTTGGCAACTCTGCATTGACCGACCCCATGGGCATGATCCGCGACATGGTGCGTCAGCCCTCGGTGCGCAAAGTCTTGCCCATCATCGTCATCTTGATGGTGGTGGCCGCTTTTGGCTTGGCCTCCATGTCGATGAAGACGCCGCCCATGCGCGCGCTCACCATGATGCTGCCAGAAGCCGACAAGCAACTCGCCATCGAGACCTTGAAAACCGGTAATTTCGCGCCTGAGATTGACAACAACACCGGTCAAATCATGGTGCCCGCTGACAAGTACCAAGAGGCCCGCATGCTGTTGGCTTCCAAAGGTTTGCCCCGCACCGAAGTGCAGGGCATGGAAACCTTGAAAGACATGCCCGCCATGACCACCAGCCAGTTCATGGAACAAGTTCGCTACAACAATGCGATGGAGCAAGAGCTGGCCAAAACCATTGCGCAAATTGCCGGTATCCGCAGTGCCCGGGTGCACTTGGCTGCCCCCAAACAAAGCGTCTTCGTGCGTGACCGCGTGCCCACCAAGGCCTCGGTCATCATCACACGCGCCCCTGGCAAGCAAGTGTCTTCCGCCAATGTGCAAGCCATCATCTCTTTGGTGGCTTCCAGCGTTCCTTACCTCGCGCCCGAAAACGTGTCGGTGGTGGACAACTTTGGCACCTTGATGAACGACATGCTGGGTGAAGCCCCACTGGGTTTGACCGGCGCACAGCTGCAGCAAAAGCAGCAAATGGAAGACCTCTACCGCACCCGCTTGGTGCAACTCTTGGCCCCCATCGTTGGTGAGGCCAATGTGAGCGCCCAGGTGAGTTTGCAACTCGATTTCACGCAAGAAGAAATCACCACAGAAGATTTTGACCAAGCGGACAAGGGTCCCAAAACCCGCTCGGAGCTGTATGTGGAAGACCGCAACACCTTCAAGGATGCGATTGGTATTCCAGGCTCGCTCTCCAACACCCCACCGAACCCACCGCAAAACCCTGCGGCCACTGACGCCACACCGGCTGACCCGAACAAAGGCGTGAGTGAAAAAGGCGTGCAAGTGGTGGCCCGCAGTACCAAGAACTATGAGTTGGACCGTGCCGTGCGCCATACCAAGAGCGCCATGGGCAATATTCAAAAACTGGGTGTTGGTGTGCTCATCAACGAGCGCCCAATTCCACCTGGCACCAAGGTCGACCCACCTGCGGATGGTGGACCTGCCCCCACCACCATTCCCTACACCCAAGAAGAACTCGACCGTTTGAACCAATTGGTGCGTGGCGCCGTCGGCTTCAATGACCAACGTGGCGACATCGTCACCGTGGTGGCCACACGTTTTGAGACACCCGCGGACCCCGATGCCGTGCCTTGGTACAAAGACGAAGCCTTGGCCTCCTTGGTCAACAGCGGTGTGATTGCAGTTTTGTTCTTGTTGTTCGTGCTGTTCGTGGTGCGACCCATGATTCAGAAAATGATGAAGCCCGAGGTCGACCCAGCTGCTTTGGCCGCCGCCGCCTTGGCCGCTGCATCCGCCGAAGCCGCCACCGCCGAGAAGATCCGTGCCGAGCGCATTGCGTCCGCCGAAGCCGAGGCCGCTGCCCGTGTGGTGGCAGAACGTGCGGTCCGCGAAGAAGCCGAAGAAAAAGCCCGCCGCGAAGCCGAGGCGATTGCCGAGGAAGCCCGTCGCGTCGCCGAAGAAATGGCCCGCGAAGCGCAGTTGGCCGAAGAAGCCGCTGCTGCCGAATCCACCAAAATGGCCGAAGAAGAGGCGGCCCGCGAAGCCGAACGCCTGGCCGCCATGGAGCTGCAAGCTGAAGGCGGCGGTGAGGAAGTGCAACTGGAAGAAGGCGAATCGCTGGACGACCTCAAAGCACGCATGGGCAAACTCAAACCGAAGAAACAAACGATCCCTTCTGATTTGCTCAACAATGCCAACTCTTACGATGACAAAGTCGCCTTGATTCGCATGATCGTGTCCGACAACTCTGGCCGCGTTGCCAGCGTGATGCGCGGCATGATTGAATCTTGATGACATCCAAGCGACCAAGGACAACAAATGGCTGACAACGACACCATCCAATGGACCCCCGAGCTGCGTGCCGAAATGGAGGCCATGACCTCCACCCAACGCGCCGCCGTGCTGATGCTGCTGCTGGGTGAAGAGCAAGCTGCAGAAATTGTGAAATACCTCAGCCCCAAGGAAGTGCAAGCGCTGGGTGCGGCCATGGTGCAAGCCTCGAGCTTGTCGCAAAACGCGGTCAACGTGGTGCTCGACCAGTTCGTCGACATGCTGAAAAAACAAAACAGCGTGGGCCTGGGCGGCTCCGACTATGTAGACCGCGTCATGCGATTGGCGCTGGGCGAAGACAAAGCCAACTCGGTGTTGAACCGCATCATGCCAGGACAAGGCACCAAAGGCTTGGACATCCTCAGCTGGATGGACCCCCGTTCCATCGCCGAGATGATTCGCACCGAACACCCCCAAGTGATTGCGATCATTTTGTCCATCTTGGACACCAGCGTTGCTGCCGATGTCTTGGTGTATTTGCCCCCCGAGGTGCGCCCCGAGGCGATTCAACGTGTGGCCGCCATGGACACGGTGCAGCCCTCGGCCATGGCTGAACTCGAGCAAATCATGAAGCAACAGTTTGCCAAGAGTTCGTCCTCCAAGTCGTCCAGTTTCGGTGGTATCAAGGCGGCTGCGGCCATCATGAACAAAACCAAAACCGATTTGGAGCGCTCGGTCATGGATGGTTTGGAAGAAATCGATGTCGACTTGATGATGAAGATTCAAGATCAGATGTTCACCTTCGACAACCTGGTCACCGTGGACAACAAAGGCATTCAAGTGCTCATGCGCAATGTCGAACCCGATCAACTCATGGTGGCACTCAAGGGCGCACCCGATGAAGTGTTGGCGCGGTTCTTGGACAACATGTCCGAACGTGCCCGTGGCATGTTCAAAGACGACATGGACGCCCGTGGTCCGGTGCGTGTGGCCGATGTGGAAGACGCACAGAAGAAGATCATGCGCTTGGCGCGCAAGTTGTCAGATACCGGCGAATTGATCTTGGGCGGAGCCGACTTTGTTTAACCTGGACCCCAAGCCAACTGCGCCCCGCCATTGGCTGGACGACACTTGGCTCAACTCTTCCTCGCGTCCGATTCAAAACTTCGGCGAGTTCGATTGGGACCAGGTGCCCAAGATGGATTACACCAAGGCCTTGTTTCGGCAACTCGCCACACCTGAAAGCGCCAAGGTGTTTGACGATGCCGACGACTTTGTGCTGGAAACATTTGGCAAGCTGACCAAGATTGCGGTCACAAGCGAGGAAGAAATCGTCATCGACGCCAAGCTGTTGGAAGACGTCCCGCTGAGCCCGGAAGAAGTTGCGCCCGCGCCTCGCCCCCCCTTGCCCTTGCCCGAATTGGCCGACCCCGCATGGCTGCAAACGCCTGAGAGTTTTTGGTCGCCACCCGAGGCCGACACCTTGGCCGGATTGCCGTTTGATGCCAACGCCGCCCCTGAATTGGACTCGGCTGCCCTGGCAGCGGCACGCGAGGCCTCACATGCACAAGGTCATGCTGAAGGCCTGCAGCTGGGCCTGAGCCAAGGCCATGAACAAGGCCATGAACAAGGCTTGAAGGCGGGTCATGCCCAAGCGATTGAAGACGCCAAAGCGCAAGCCCGCGCAGACATGCAAGCAGCCTTGGATGCGGCCAAAGCGCAGGCCAGCGAAACCTTGAATGAACAACTCAAGGTCTTGCAAACTTTGAATGAAAAACTCACCAGTTTCAGTGACAACCCCAAGGCCTTGTTCGAGCCGGTCAAACGCTTGGCGGTGCACATCAGCGAGCAACTGGTGCTGGCCGAATTGAATTTGTCTGGCCAAGCCATCGAGCGTTTGGTGCAACGCTGTTTGGATGAACTCGACATGCATGGCCAGTCACCCATCGTGATCGAACTCCATCCCCAAGACAAAGCACGCTTGCAAGACATCAATGCTGAGGTGTTGAAAAACATGCAACTGCTGGCCGTGCCCAGTTTGCACCCCGGCAGCGTGCGCTTGGTGGTCAATGACACCCAAATTGAAGACCTGATCGAACACCGGTTGCAAACCATGGCCAACCGCTTGCTGAACCAGCCGGAACTGTGGCGCGAGCAATCCGCCTTCTTCCGTCAACCTTTGGCGCAACGCGATGGACAAGTTGAAGATGTGCCACAACGCATGATGTATGACGAGCCGCCCCACGAGGATGACCATGATTGATTTCGCCAATATCGCCTTCCGAACCGTGATGAGCTTGGCCTTTTTGGCCTTTGTCGTGCGTCCCCTGCTCATGTCCATGGTGCGCAAAGAGCCCAACACCTTGGAGCTGGAAGAAATGGCCCAGCTGGCCGTGAACTCCGCCTTCAAATCACAGTTCAACAGCTACTACGCTTCGCGCCCGCAAAAACTACCAGCACCTGAAAAGCTGGTGATTGATGTGCAGGCCACGCCGGTTGGTGAAGTCGATCAAGCGCACACGCCCTTGGTGCCCCTCACCGAAGAAGAACTGGCCGCCTTGGCGCAATTTGATGCAGATGAGGCTGAACGGGTGCGGGGCCACGAAGAAGAGATGGCACGCCGCGCCACACTGGCTGCTGAAGAAGCAGCCCGCAAAGCGGATGAAGCGGCTCAGCGCTTGGCCTTGGAAGCGGCTGGCGAAGAAGACGAAGAAGAAGACGAAGGCCTCAAGAAGATGCGCGAGAACATGAAGAAAGAGAAGAAGAAACCCACCATTCCGGCCGAGCTGCTGGCGGGCAACAGCTATGAAGACAAGCTGATGATCGTGCGCTTGGTGACCGAGCAAGAACAAAACCGGGTGGCCAATGCCATTCGTTCGATGATTCAAATCCAATGATGGATTTCGCTGCCGACATCGAAGCCACCCTGCCCGATTTGCGCACACCTCAGCCGCAGCGCAGCGGTACCTTGGTGCGCTTGGTGGGCATGACCTTGGAAGCCCGTGGCGTCATGGCACCCTTGGGTGCTTGCTGCGAAGTGGTCGGTCAAACTGGTCATCGGGTTGAAGCCGAAGTGGTCGGCTTCAACGACAAAGTCTTGTTCCTCATGCCCTTCACCGAGCCCACAGGTGTCGGTCCAGGCGACATGGTGCGTGTGCTCAGCCATTCATCGCTGGTCAAACTCGGCCCCGAACTTTTGGGGCGGGTCATTGACGGCCGTTGCCAACCCTTGGACGGCAAGCCCGACCCGGGTTGCAAAGAACTCCTCAGTCTGTTGGGCCGCCCGATCAACCCGATGGAGCGCGGACCCATCAATCAAATTTTGGACGTGGGTGTCAAAGCCATCAACGGCGTGTTGACGCTGGGGCGCGGTCAGCGCTTGGGGCTGGTGGCTGGTTCAGGCGTGGGCAAAAGTGTGCTCTTGGGCATGTTGACCCGCTTCACCAAAGCCGATGTGGTGGTGATTGGCCTGATTGGCGAACGTGGCCGCGAGGTGCAAGCTTTCATTCAAGAGTCTTTGGGTGAAGAAGGCTTGGCCAAATCGGTGGTGGTGGCCGCACCGGCCAATGTGTCACCCGTGTTGCGCTTGAAAGCCACGCACCTCACCCATGTGATTGCCGAGTATTTCCGCGACCAAGGCAAAGACGTGCTGATGCTGTGCGACAGCCTGACCCGCGTGGCCCATGCGCAGCGCGAAATTGGTTTGGCGATTGGCGAACCGCCCACCGCCAAAGGCTATCCGCCCTCGGTGTTCGCTTTGCTGCCGAATTTGATTGAACGCGGTGGTGTCGGGCGTCATGGCCACGGCTCCATCACCGCCATCTACACCGTGTTGGCCGAAGGCGATGACGCCGCCGATCCGATTGTCGACATTGCCCGCGCCTCGTTGGATGGCCAAGTCATGTTGTCGCGCAAACTGGCCGACTCGGCGCATTACCCCGCCATCGACTTGACCGGTTCGATTTCACGCTTGATGCAATCGCTGCTCAGCAATGAGGACATGAAGTCGGCCAACAAATTGCGCCGCCTCTGGTCCATCTACCAACAAAACGTCGACTTGGTGCAAGTGGGCGCGTATGAAAGCGGTTCCAACCCCGAGTTGGATGAAGCCATTCGCTTGAACGACCGCATTGTGAGTTTTTTGCGCCAAGACATGCACATCAGCCAAGACTATGAAACCACGCGACAGCAACTGCGTGAGTTGCTCAGCCAATGACACGGAAGACCTGACCCATGAAACCCCGCAGTTGTTGGTCTGTGCTGGTGAAAAAAGCCAAAGACGATGAAGAGCTGGCGCAGCAAGCGCAAGTCGAAGCCCGCAAACGGGTCGAGCATTTGCAAGCCAGTCGCCAGCGCATGGACGACTTGTTGAACGATTACAAACGCCGCGCTTTGGAAAACCAAAGCAAGTTGCACAGCATGGCGGACGCCACCAACAACCGGCAATTCATGTTGCATTTGCAAGAACTGGTGAACCGGGTGGACAAAGACCTGGTGGCCGCCTTGGCCGCTCACGATCGCGCCAAAATGGCCTTGCTGCAAGCCACCCATCAGCGCATGAAAATGGAAACCATGCAAGACAAAGATTTGGACGTGGTGCAGCAGTGGCAGCGCAAACGCGAGCAAAAAGAAATGGACACCTTGGGGCTGACGCTCTACAACCTCAAGGCTTGACCCAGGCAGCCTGCAGCCAGTGCCAATAGTGCGGCTTGAAGGCCCAAGGGATCATGGTGCAGCTTGTGTTCACGGCAAACACGGTTTGGGTGGCGTGGTCATGCCAAACCCCCTTGGCATTCAATCGGCTGAGCACCGCTTGGGCTGCATCGGCATGGTTCATCACCACAGCATCCAACCTGACTTGGGCTTGCTCCTGCGGCAAGTCATCCAGCCGCGTCCAGCGCATGGGATGGTAGGACGGCACGGGCAAGTCGGCGTCGATCGGGCCCGAATACACATCATGCAAACTGCCCCAGGCTCGGCCTTGAAGCATGGATTTGAGCTGGGCCAGTTGACGCTCGGCCATGTCCTCATCGCCCAAGCGAAACCCCACCTGACCCAAGACATTGTCAAACCATAAGCAGGCTTGGGGGTGGGCTTTCAAGAGAGCGGGTAAATGGGCAATCGCATCCTTGCGGTGGTAGTGCACCGCCAAGCCTGCTGCTTTGAGCGCAGGGCCGTGCAGCAGTCCAAACAGCAAGGGCACCAAGGGGTCGATGTCGTACACATCAATCCGCCTGAAGCGCAGCAACCAAGGGGTGGGCAGCATCCATCCCGCGCTGCAACCGATCAGCAGCAATTCGGTTTGTGTGGGTTGAACCTGGGCTAAAAATTGGGCGATCAGTTCACGCGTGGGCATCCAACGCTGCAAGGAACGAACGGCATGCACATGCCAATTCAGGCCGCCGGTGCCACCGGCATTGGCCAAGTCGCGCAGCCAAACCGACAAGCCGCCAATCTGGGGCAAGTCAATGTGGCGGTTCACAAAGCGACTTCATGATGTTGAACACGGGCGAATTGGGCGGCGGTGCACGCCATTGGTCAAACACGCCTTCTCTGGAGAGTTGTTCGCCGGTCAGCTTGGGACCGCTGTAAAAAGCCAAGGACCGGGTGCGCACTTGCCGGTTGCTGCAATTCATCTCAATCAAAGCCTTGGTGGACCAATAGGGTTTGCCCAAGCTGTTGCGCTGGACCTTGCGGTAGTCGAGCATGGTCCAAGCGGTGACCACGTCGCCTTGCCGCGTGACGGCGCTGCGGTCAATCCCATACTCGACATCGTCTGACATCCCCATGGCGCTCCAATGGGCTGCAAGCACCGGGGTGGCACCGAGCGTGATCAGCAGCCAAAGCTGCCATTTCGCCAATTTCACAAAAAATTCCATTTTTCAATCTCGCGCGATAGATAATGCAGCTCATGCCAAACTATGACTGGGCTCAGTACTCTCTCAGTATGACACTCGTCTTGTTGCTGTTGGCGGCGGTCCTGTGGTGGCTGTCGCGTCGCAACAAGGGCTTTCTCCTCCCCGCAGCGCAGCGTCGCATCCAAATTCTAGAGGCCTATCCCATGGGGTTGCGGCACAAGCTGCTTTTGGTGCAAGTCGATTCCCAGCGCTTGCTGCTGTCGGTCACTTCCAACGA
>JBIIPF010000225.1:0-3525 GCA_044342755.1 Limnohabitans sp.
CTTGCCGAACATGGTGGGTCGGACCGCGCGAACGTTGCCGCTTGCGGCGGTGAGCGTCGGCCGAGCCCACCGTGGTTGGCAAGCTTGAAATGACTTCAAAGGCAAGCCAAACAGTGGTTGGCCAGCAAGCGTGAATGAATGGGTATCTAGGCGTGAAACACCCTTGGCCGCAAGGGTCCAACGGCCTGGCCAATCGCCGCGATGTGCTCGGGCGTGGTGCCACAGCAGCCGCCCACGATGTTCACCAAGCCCTCGGCGGCAAACTCGTGCAGCAAACGGCTGGTCACCTCCGGCGTTTCGTCAAAGCCGGTCTCGCTCATCGGGTTGGGCAAGCCCGCGTTCGGGTAGCAGCTGATGAAGGTGTCACCCGCCACTTTGGCCAATTCTTGGATGTAAGGGCGCATGAGTGCTGCGCCCAAGGCGCAGTTCAGGCCCACCGCCAAAGGCTGGGCGTGGCGCACGCTGTGCCAAAACGCGGTGACAGTTTGGCCGCTCAGGATGCGCCCAGAGGCATCGGTCACGGTGCCGCTGATGATGAGCGGCAGGCGCTCGCCGCTGGCCTCGAAATACTCGTCGATGGCAAACAGCGCCGCCTTGGCGTTCAAGGTGTCGAAGATGGTTTCCAGCAGCAGCGCGTCGACGCCGCCTTCCACCAGCGCCTGCACCTGCTCGAAGTAAGCTTGGCGCAGTTCCTCGAAATTCACGTTGCGCACGCCGGGGTCGTTCACATCCGGGCTGATGCTGGCGGTTTTGGGGGTGGGGCCCAAAGCGCCCAAGGCAAAGCGGGGTTTGTCGGGGGTGCTGAATTTGTCGCAGGCGGCGCGGGCAATCTGCGCCGAGGCGCGGTTCATCTCGATGGCCAAATCGGCCATCTCGTAATCAGCCTGGGCGATGGTGGTCGCGCCAAAGGTGTTGGTTTCCACCATGTCGGCGCCAGCGGCCAAATAGCCTTCGTGGATGTCACGAATCACGTCCGGGCGGGTCAGGCTCAGCAGCTCGTTGTTGCCTTTGACGTCTTTGTGAAAGTCGGCAAAACGCTGGCCCACGCTGCCCGCCCCGCTGTAGCCCTCGCCACGGTATTGCGCTTCACTCAGCTTGAAGCGCTGAATCATGGTCCCCATGGCCCCGTCCAGGATGGCGATGCGTTGCTTCAAAATGCCAGGCAGAGCCTGGCCGCGGGTGTAAGTGAGGGATGGGGGCATGGTCACCAAGGAGACGCGAAAAGGGTGTGAATCATAAGGTTTCGGTCAGGTGGGGTGTTTTAGAATGGGCCTCCTCTTGTTTCAGGTGACCCCATGTCCGACAACCAACACCCCGCCGACACCCCCGAAGACGTCGTTGAATCGATCGTGCCTTACATGCCCTATGTGCTGCCCATCGGCGGCGGCATCCTGATTTTTTTGCTGGCCTTCATCGCCGTCTTCATGGGCTAAGCGCCCCAGTTCTTGCCTCGCTCTGAGCGCCAGCCTCTTGGCGCTTTTTTTATTGCTTTTGCACAAACGCTTGACGCAGGTGTTTGCGCTGAATCAATTGAAGCTTAGGAGACTGAAATGACCACCACCGCCCAAGCAGGCGCGGGGCTGACCGCCCCATCTTTCGTGAAAAACAAAAAACTCATCGCCTGGGTCGCCGACATGGTGACCTTGTGCAAACCGGCCGCGGTGCACTGGTGCGATGGCAGCCAAGCCGAGTACCAACAACTTTGCCAAGCGCTGGTCAACGCTGGCACCTTCAAAAAACTCAATCAGACCAAGCGCCCCAACTCTTTCCTCGCCTGCTCCGACCCGTCGGACGTGGCCCGCGTGGAAGACCGCACCTACATCTGCTCAGAGCACAAAGAAAACGCGGGCCCTACCAACAACTGGATGGACCCGGCCGAGATGCGCCAAACCCTGCAACCGCTGTTTGACGGGTGCATGGCCGGTCGCACCATGTACGTGGTGCCGTTTTCCATGGGCCCCTTGGGCAGCCCGATCGCCCACATCGGCATCGAGTTGTCCGACAGCGCCTACGTGGCGGTCAACATGAAAATCATGACCCGCATGGGCCAGGCCGTGTACGAGGTGCTGGGCGAGCACGGCGAATTCGTGCCCTGCGTGCACACTGTGGGCGCGCCTTTGAAAGCCGGCGAGCAAGACGTGCGCTGGCCGTGCAACAAAACCAAGTACATCGTGCACTACCCCGAGACCCGCGAAATCTGGTCTTACGGTTCGGGCTACGGCGGCAATGCACTGTTGGGCAAAAAATGCTTTGCGCTGCGCATCGCCTCCAACATGGGCCGCGACCAAGGCTGGTTGGCCGAGCACATGCTCATCTTGGGCGTGACCAACCCTGAGGGGAAAAAATACCACGTGGCGGCAGCCTTCCCCAGCGCCTGTGGCAAAACCAATTTCGCCATGCTGATCCCGCCTGCGGGCATGCCGGGCTGGAGGGTCACCACCATCGGTGACGACATCGCTTGGATCAAACCGGGTGCCGATGGCCGCCTGCGCGCCATCAACCCCGAAGCGGGTTACTTTGGTGTGGCCCCGGGTACCAACACCTTGACCAACCCGAATTGCATGGCCAGCCTGGACCGCGACGTGATCTTCACCAACGTGGCGCTGACCGACGACGGCGATGTCTGGTGGGAAGGCATGAGCGACGCGCCCGCGCATTGCATCGACTGGCAGGGCAAGGATTGGACGCCCGCCCTTGCCAAGGAAACCGGCGCCAAAGCCGCGCACCCGAACGCGCGTTTCACCGTGGCGGCCACCAACAACCCCGCGCTCGACAGCGCTTGGGACGACCCCGCCGGTGTGACGATTGACGCCTTCATTTTTGGCGGTCGCAGATCGACCACCGTGCCACTGGTCACCGAGGCGCGCAATTGGGTGGAAGGCGTCTACATGGCGGCCACCATGGGCTCGGAAACCACGGCAGCAGCAGCGGGCCAACAAGGCGTGGTGCGCCGCGATCCTTTCGCCATGCTGCCCTTCATGGGCTACAACATGAGCGACTATTTCCAACACTGGTTGAAGCTGGGCAAGCAGCTGCAAGACAGCGGCGCGAAGTTGCCCGCCATTTACTGCGTCAACTGGTTCCGCAAAGGTGAAGACGGCCAATTTGTCTGGCCCGGTTACGGCGAAAACATGCGCGTCTTGAAATGGATGATCGACCGCATCGAAGGCGGTGCCCAAGGCGCAGAAAACGTGTTCGGCATCAGCCCCAACTACAACGAGTTGAACTGGACGGGCTTGAGCTTCAGCGCCGAGCAATTCAACACCGTCACGCACGTGGACAAGGCCGCTTGGGTCGAAGAGTTGAAGTTGCACGAAGAACTCTTCCAACAACTCGCCCACCACCTGCCGCCCGAGTTGCCCGCCACCAAAGCCGCCATCGCGCAGCGCTTGGCGGCTTGACGCCTCAAGTCAGCTGCCATGACACTTTCCAAAATGCACTGGCCGACCCTGTCCACCGAGACGCATTTCCAGCGCCACTTGCGCTGCTTCACGCCGCGGCCGCGCAGCCTGCATGCCCTGCTGT
>JBIIPF010000226.1:0-3508 GCA_044342755.1 Limnohabitans sp.
TTGGAGCAAGCCGCCAACATCAAAGAGCTGGCCAAACGTGGCAAAGACCCGCTCTCAGGCCCACTGCGCTTGGGCGTCATCTACACCATCGCGCCGTATTTGTTGCCCGAGCTGGTGCGCCACTGCATCGACACATCGCCGCAAATGCCGCTCATGCTGCAAGAGAACTTCACGGTGAAATTGTTGGAAATGCTGCGCACCGGTGAAATCGATTGCGCCATCATGGCCGAGCCGTTTCCAGACACCGGCTTGGCGGTGGCGCCGCTTTACGACGAGCCCTTCATGGCCGCCCTCCCCAGCAACCACCCGCTGGCGCAACGCGAGTCCATCAGCGCCACCGAACTCAAAGCCGAAACCATGTTGCTGCTGGGCAATGGCCATTGCTTTCGCGACCATGTGCTCGAGGTCTGCCCCGAATTTGCGCGCTTCTCCAGCGACACCGAAGGCATCCGCAAAAGCTTTGAAGGCTCGTCCTTGGAAACCATCAAACACATGGTGGCCGCGGGCATGGGCGTGACCTTGGTGCCGCGCCTGAGCGTGCCCAAAGAGGCCTTGTTGGCCACGGGCAAGAAGAAAAAATCCCTCGACACCTATGTGCGCTATTTGCCCGTGGTGGAGGGTGCAGAAAAACCACCCACCCGGCGCGTGGTGCTGGCGTGGCGGCGAAGTTTCACCCGCTACGAAGCCATCGCCGCCTTGCGCAATGCCATCGTTGCCAGTGAATTGCCGGGCGTGCACCGCTTAACCTGATTCGCCCGCAAACCATGACCGAAGCCCTCACCGCTGACCCAGCGCCACGCAGCACACTGTCGCTCTACCTTGATTTGATCCGCTGGAACCGCCCCGCTGGTTGGCTCTTGTTGTTGTGGCCGAGCTTGGGCGCTTTGTGGTTGGCCAGTGGTGGCTTTCCGGGCTGGCATTTGCTCACCGTGTTTGTGTTGGGCACCATCCTCATGCGCAGCGCGGGTTGCTGTATCAACGATGTGGCAGATCGCGAATTTGACAAGCACGTGGAACGCACCGCCAACCGACCCGTCACCTCAGGTGCCTTGTCCGTTCGGCAAGCACTCACCGCCGGTGCGGTGTTGGCACTGTGCGCCTTTGGGCTGGTGTTGACCACCAATGCGGTCACCATCGTGTGGTCTGTGGTGGCCTTGGCTGTCACCCTGGCCTATCCCTATGCCAAACGCTTTGTGTCCATGCCGCAAGCGGTGCTGGGCGTGGCGTTCAGTTTTGGCATTCCGATGGCGTTTGCGGCGGTCAATGGGGGCCCGCTCAGTCTGGAAGGCGTGTGGAACGCGGTGCCACCGCTGGCGTGGGGCTTGTTGTTGGTGAACTTGTTTTGGGTATTGGCTTATGACACCGAGTACGCCATGGTGGACCGCAACGACGACTTGCGCATCGGCATGAAAACCTCGGCCATCACGCTGGGGCGCTATGACGTGCTGGCCGTGATGTTGTTTTACGCGGTGTACCTGTTGGGCAACTTGTGGTTGCTGCACGACCAAGGTTTGGGCTGGCCGCAATGGTTCTCCATCGAAATCGCTGGCGTTCAAGCGTTCTGGCATTTCGGCATGATTTACAAACGCGAGCGCGAGGGTTGCTTCAGGGCATTTCGCATGAACCATTGGCTGGGGGCCACGGTGTTTGCCGGCATCGCCTGGGGCTTGCACCTGCGTTAGGCCGTTCGCTACCAACCGCCATCGGACTGAAACTCAGGCGCTGCCCAGTTCGTCACCCAAACTGACGGCGCGGTCGCGTGCGGCCAGCATGGCTTTTTCAAACAAAGCAGGCAGGCCGTCGGCTTGCAGGCTGCTGATGGCGGCGTGGGTGGTGCCGCCTTTGGAGGTCACGCGTTCGCGCAGCACGGCGGGAGCCTCGCTGCTGGCGCGCGCCAACTCGGCCGCCCCAACCATGGTGCCCACCGCCAACTGGTGCGCTTGCGCGGGTGTCAGGCCCATGCGCACACCAGCGGCCACCATGGCCTCGATCACATAAAACACATAGGCGGGGCCCGATCCTGACACCGCAGTGACGGCGTCGAGCAAGTCTTCGCTGCTGACCCAAATCGACTGACCCACCGCTTGCAGCAAGGCTTCCACCTGTTGGCGCTGCTCGGCGCTAACGGCACCACGCGCATACAAGCCGGTTTGACCCAAGCCCACCAAGGCCGGTGTGTTGGGCATGGCGCGCACCACCCGCTCCGTCCCCAGCCATTGGGTGATGCTGTCACTGCGAATACCGGCGGCCACGCTCAGGTGCAAGGCTTGTGGAAACAGGTCTTTCAAGGGCTGCGCCACGGCTTGAAAGAGCTGGGGCTTGATCGCCCAGACCACCAATTGCGTGTCGCCCAGGCTGTCGTTGGCTTGCGGCAAGGCGTGCACGCCGAGTTGATCGATCAACAACTGACGCGTGCTGGCCAAGGGCTCGACCACCCGGATGCTGTCGGCTGCTGCGCCTTGTTTGCGCAGGCCAGCGATCAAGGCTTGCGCCATGTTGCCCCCGCCAATGAAGGTGATGGGCGACAAAGCGGGGAGGGTAGCGGCAGTCATGAAAAATCCTAGCAACAGCGAGAAAGACAGGCCGCCATTGTCGGGGTAACTCGAAGTGGCGCAGCCTCATGCACAAACAGTGCACTCAAGCGCAGCAGGCGCACTCGCGTTAGGCCGCCACGGTTTGACGCACAGCTTTTTCCCAATGCGCCATCTGTGCCAGTGCTTGGTCGCGCGACATCTGCGGTTCAAACCGTCGTTCGACCCGCCAATGCTGGGCCAGCTCTTGGGGGCTTTGGTAAATGCCCGCGCTCAAACCGGCCAAATACGCGGCCCCCAAGGCGGTGGTTTCAATCACTTCAGGGCGCAACACCGGGATGCCCAGCAAGTCGGCTTGGAACTGCATCAACAAGTTGTTGACACAGGCCCCGCCGTCAACGCGCAGTTCGGTGACCGGCTGGGCGGCATCCCGGTTCATGGCTTGCAACAGCGCGGTGCTTTGAAACGCAATGCTTTCCAAGGCGGCGCGGGCAATGTGGGCCATGGTGGTGCCGCGCGACAAACCCACCATCGCGCCGCGTGCATCGGCTTGCCAGTAGGGCGCACCCAGGCCGGTGAAGGCGGGTACCAACACCACGCCGCCCGAATCGGGCACGCTCTCGGCCAAGGCTTGCACATCGGCGCTTTTATCAAAGGCACGCAAGCCATCGCGCAGCCATTGCACCACCGCACCGCCAATGAAGACCGAGCCTTCCAAGGCATAGGCGGGCGTGCGGTCGGCTTGGGCGGCACTGGTGGTGATGAGCCCGTTGTGGCTGGTTTGGAACTGGTTTCCGGTGTGCATCAGCATGAAGCAGCCGGTGCCATAGGTGTTTTTGGCTTGACCGGCTTGGAAACAGGCTTGTCCAAACAAGGCGCTTTGCTGGTCACCCGCCACCCCGCCGATGGCCAGTTCATGGCCCAACCATTGCGCTTGGGTGCGGCCAAAGTCACTGGCCGAGGGGTGTACCTCGGGC
>JBIIPF010000020.1:0-13762 GCA_044342755.1 Limnohabitans sp.
GTTGGTTATTTTTACACGTAAGTCATTGATTTATTTGGGTTTTTGACGAGCCTGGATTTCTGTTAATCCGTAGGTCCCTGGTTCGAGCCCAGGTCGAGGAGCCAAACAAAAAGCCCTTGCAGAACTGCAAGGGCTTTTTTATTTCAAGCTGCCAATGCTTTGGGCGCAATCGCAGGATTGTTCTTAAATTTGATTTCTGCTGTCCAAAGATCCAATGCCTCCTGCATGCGAAGCCAGCTCTCAGGAGTGCCGCCAACTGCTCTTGCAATGCGAATGGCCATCTCTGCTGTCACTGATTTTTTCTCATGCAGTAAGTCAGACACAGTTTGCCGACTAACCATGAGACGAGCAGCTAACTCACCTTGTGTCCATGCCAATTCTGGCAGCACGTCTTCACGCAGAACTGCGCCGGGGTGCGTTGGTTTGCGATTGGGGTTTCGTAGAGATCTCATCAGTGATAGTCCTCCAAGTTCACGTTGACGGCGTCTTCGCCAATAAATTGATATGTGATTCGCCAATTACCAGTGACAGAAACAGCGAACTCACCTTTTCGATCGCCTTTCAGTGCATGAAACTTATAACCAGGCAAGTCCATGTCCTCAGCTTCCTTTGATGCATCCAAACGGTCCAGCATCCGTTCAATACGTGACCCGTACTGAGCAGGAATACCTTTGTAGCTGCCTTTGGTGAAGAAAAGCTCCAAACCCTTGTGCTTGAAAGATGTGATCATTTCAAAAAATTGTAAACACCTAATTTACATTGTCAAGAGATAAATGCTAATGCGACGGCATACATTGACGACTTGGCGATCTGTAAGCGTCCAGAATCTGGACACCCCTAGACCGTCCAGAGCAAAATTTCTTCAATGACACAGTTTGTTACACATCAATCAAACTAGGCTATGAAACCCAATAAATATGGCGGTATTTGAAAGTACTGTTTTCTGTTCATCCGCAGGTCCCTGGTTCGAGCCTAGATAAAGGTGCCTCCTGAAAAAGCATCGTCAAAAGTGACTCTTTTATACGCAAGTAGTTTTCTGGATGAGGATTTATAGGTGACTTTTGCCTCAAGTTTCATCGACTTATTGCACGAACATCACATGTTCGATCACATCATTCAAGGGTATTCAATCGTGAATTCCAAGCTCTGTAAATGAATACACAATTGACCACATGAAAATTCATACAGACTTAAAACTCAGAGTTGTGGCAAACACCACGGATATGCCTTGGGCACCCTCTCCTGTCAACGGGATTGATCGAAAAATGCTGGAGCGAGATGGTGATGAAGTTGCGCGCGCAACCAGTTTGGTTCGTTATGCGCCCAATGCCAGTTTCACCTCGCACCTGCATGAACTGGGAGAAGAATTTCTGGTTCTTGATGGTGTGTTTCAAGATGAGCTTGGTCAATATCCTGCTGGCACTTACGTCAAGAATCCTCCCGGCTCTCTTCATACGCCTTTCACTGAAACAGGTTGCACACTGTTTGTCAAACTCAGATACCAAGATCCCTCAGACGACAAGCGAGTTGTCATCCATACCCGATCGGCTGCGTGGCATCAAGGATTGGTACCAGGGCTGTCTGTGATGCCTTTGTCAACGTTTGGCACCACCAACACAGCGCTTGTGCGCTGGGCATCGGGTACTTACTTCAATCCTCACAGACATTTTGGAGGTGAAGAAATCTTTGTTGTTGATGGTGTTTTCGAGGATGAACATGGAAGATATCCCAAAGGTTATTGGTTGCGCAGTCCGCACATGAGCGCACACAAACCGTTTAGCGTTGAAGGTTGCACCATATTGGTCAAGACTGGTCATTTGTTGGTGGCTTGAGAGTGATGTCTGGCATGACCTTAAGACGCCGTGAAATTGGCAAGCACGGTTCCAACCCCAAGTTTTCATCTGCAATCAGTAAACGGCCTGTTTTGCGCACCGACTTCAACACCGTTTCTGTGTCCAAGGGCACCAATGATGCCGCTGCAACTGAACTTGTGCACGTTGTCAAACAAGTGCATGTGCCCGTCCTTGCCTGTGCCAAGCCCCGTTACCTTTCCAAAGGAATGTAAGCTCTGTCACAAGATGAATATTTCGATTTTCCTTTTAAAGTTTTTCTTATTGATTTGGTCCACGCCAGCCTTAGCCTACGATGATGAAAGTTTGATACGGGCTCTAGGTCAACCCGGCGTGATTATTTTGATGCGCCATTCCGAGACGGATCCGGGTATTGGCGATCCGCCGGGCTTTCAAGTGGATGACTGCAGGACACAACGCAACCTCTCACAACAGGGCATTGCGCAAGCTGATAGATTCGGTCGCTGGCTTGAACGGCATAACTTTCATCCACATCGCGTGCGTTCTAGCCAATGGTGCCGATGCATAGATACAGCCAATGCTGCTTTTGGTAACCGAATCAAGGTTACATCCTGGTCAGCTCTGAATTCGTTCTTTCAAGGGCATGGAAACCGGACGGCTCAATTGAAAGAAGCACGTGAATCAGCTTTGAAAATCACCTCAGGTTTTGAGGTTTGGGTGACTCACCAGGTCGTGATCTCTGCGCTCACCGATAGGAACTTGTCCATGGGTGAGTTTGTGGTTGTCAAAGCCCAACCTAATGGCTTTTTAGAAGTGCTTGGCCAATGGAAGGTCCACTGAATTCCACAACATTGCCAAGCAATGAGCGGGCTTCATACTCACCCAGGCCGAACTTGTCGACAACAGTAAATCTACCCCGATCCATCAGTCGATCCCACTAATACACCTAAGCCTCTATTTTGCGAAATTGACCAGCAAACCATTCTGCACTTGCAGTTGCGACACAGGAGCGAACACCCCTACCGCTTCAGTGACGATTCAACCCGTCTGAAATCTGATTTGCGTATCAATGCATGAATGCCCTTGGTGCGATCCAGTAAAGGGGGGGGTCACCAAAAGGTTTTTCCAGAGAGCCACTGGCTGACGGTATCCGAATATCCCCTTTTTTCAGCAGCGTCAAGCGAAAGCTCGCACGCATCGAATGTTCAAGCCCAGGCTAGCGCATCAAATAGCCGCCTGTAGCTTGGGTCAGTTTGATGGTTGACGGTTGAATGCGCTCGCAGGTATTTAAAGCTTGCGTCGATTGAGAAAAGCGTGAAAGCTTTCTTGGGCCCGCTTATCCATGGCGCGTTCGGCCATCACTTCCCCAGCGTATGCATAGGCTGCGGGTTGGTTCATCTCGATCTGACTGTAGTAGGCCTGCTTGCCAGCGGCTTTAGAAGCTTCAGTCCCTCTTGTTGCTCGGGTGATCAAGTCCAGCGTGGCTGCAACCAAATCGCCATCGGGCACCACGTGATTGACCAAACCCCAATCAGCGGCAGTGCGGGCGTCGATAGCGTCACCGGTCATCGCCATTTCTAGGGCACGTTTGCGTCCTATGTTTCGGGCAACCGCCACCAAGGGTGTGTGACAAAATAAAGCCCCTTTGCC
This sequence comes from Limnohabitans sp., assembly GCA_044342755.1. Classification (GTDB taxonomy): domain Bacteria; phylum Pseudomonadota; class Gammaproteobacteria; order Burkholderiales; family Burkholderiaceae_C; genus Limnohabitans. The sequence goes on from JBIIPF010000020.1 coordinate 3,462, forward strand.
ACCGGGGATGGCAAATCCAGCGCTTTCGGCGGCTACCGCAAGATCACACGTGGCTACCAACTGGCAGCCGGCTGCAGTGGCCAAGCCGTGCACACGGGCAACCACGGGCTGCGGCAGGCTTTGCAAGGAATCCATCATCGCGGTACAGATGCGAAACAGCTCGCGCACATCCGCGTGAGTTTGCCCGGCCATGTCGGCAAAATGATGTCCAGCAGAAAACACTGGCCCATTGGCGGCCATGATCACTCCTCGCGCATCGCTATCTCCAATGTTCTGGAGCACCTGCGTGAGTTCCAGCAGAAGAGGACGCGACAACGCGTTGCGATGTTCAGGGCGGTTGAGTGTGACTGTCACGATGTCAGCCTGACGTTCAACAAGGAGATGATGCGTGTTCATCGATTGATTATCCTTCACGGTCTATGGCTTTACTGGTGATTCAAAAGTCCAACTTCGTTTGTTGAATAACCAAGTCATCCGAGTGACCTTCACACCACTCAAATTTCGCTGGGCTGATACATGCTACTCGGTGAAAATTCCATGGACAAATGATGCTGAAAAGACAAACTATTTGCGCCATACCTAAGCACCATTCAATGCTTGCGCAATGGCGCGTCCCAGGTCGCTGGTACTGGCGTGACCGCCCAAGTCTGGTGTGAGCGGGGCATGACTACCAGCAGCCAAAACCGCTTCAATGGCATGCAAGATGGCGTCATGGGCCGCCTTGTGACCCAGAAATTCCAGCATCATGGCACCGCACCAAATTTGTCCAATCGGGTTGGCGATTTGGCGCCCCGCAATGTCGGGTGCTGATCCGTGGACCGGCTCAAATAAGGATGGAAAACGCCGCTGCGGGTCCAAATTGGCACTGGGAGCGATGCCGATGGTGCCGGTACAAGCCGGTCCTAAATCACTGAGGATGTCACCAAACAGGTTGCTTGCCACCACCACATCGAAAAACTCGGGACGTTGTACAAAATGCGCGGTCAAGATATCAATGTGGAACTTGTCCCAATGGATATCTGGATAGTGTTTGGCCATCTCAACCACCCGCTCGTCCCAATAAGGCATGGTGATGGCGATGCCATTGGACTTGGTGGCGCTGGTGAGGTGTTTTTTTGGTCGCGACAGCGCCAGCTCAAAAGCAAATTTCAAGACCCGGTCAACACCTATGCGCGACATGATGCTCTCTTGCATGACAATTTCGCGCTCGGTGCCTGCGTAGATGCGCCCGCCCACACTGGAGTACTCGCCTTCGGTGTTCTCGCGCACGATGTACATATCGATCTCGCCGGGCGCACGGGCACTGCCGTCGCGTCTGACCACAGGCGCCATGATTCCAGGCATCAAACGTGCTGGGCGCAAGTTGATGTATTGGTCAAACTCACGCCGAAACAAAAGCAGCGAGCCCCACAAAGAAACATGGTCTGCTATTTTGTCAGGCCACCCCACGGCGCCAAAGTAAATCGCATCGTGTCCACCAATCAGGTCCTTCCAGTTATCAGGCAGCATTTGGCCATGGCGCTCAAAGTAGTCCCAACTGGAGAAATCAAAGTGGTCAAACTGCAGCCCAATGCCAAAACGCCGGGCAGCGGTTTCCAGCACCCGCAAACCCTCGGGCATGACTTCTTTGCCAATGCCGTCCCCGGCAATGACAGCGATACGGTGTTTGGTCAAGACAACCTCCCTTTGATTCGAATGAAGTGTGAACAATCAACTACAAATGCATGACTTCAGTCGCCAAGACAGGCTGGCGCAGGCTAGAACTCAGCCCGTCCATTGAACTTGACTCTGTAAAACAACCAGGCCTTTGGGTGTTTGTAAATGCGCAGAAATATTCGCTTTGCCGGTGCTGATTTCAATGTCCTTGAAATGAATCGCTTCGCAGGCGCTCTCCAATTTTTGGGCTGCTGGATGTGAAACCGTGAGGTTTTGCAAACTGACGCCAGATCGGGGCAAGCTGTTGCTTGGGTGCAGACGCATGGGCTCAGCAGAATCCGGCTTACCCCATTGAATCAATGTGGGGAGTGTGCCATCGAGCAGTCTTTGGCCGTCATTACGCACGGTGATTTGCCAATCAAGCATTCCTTGATCGGTTTGACGTTGGGCATGCACTATCGGACCGATATCCAGACCCTGCATTCTCCAGATGTTGCTTGCGACTTGAATAGCGGTCGTGTTGACTACAAAATGTATCAACGCAGGCTTTTGCGCAATGGATGCTTGTAAAACGTCGTCATCCAGGTCGAACCACCGCTTGCTCGCAGTGCGTTTTAGTGCTGAGGCGACGGGATTGACAGCGATGATTTCAAAATAAGCCATGGGATAACGCGGCGTGGCAATGTTGAACAAGCGATTATGCGTTCCGTATTGTTCATGCTCACCGCCTGCATTTGGTGTGATCCCCAAAGTGGCTTCGCACCATGCGGTTCCCTCTGCAAGGCTGCGGGCCGCAACCACCAGGTGATCAATATGTATTTGAAGAATGACGACATCCCAGGTTGAATCAAGTGGGTGGTTTTTATCACACTTTATGCATCAACTTGGTTAGACAAATTGCCAGTGAACATCCTGCCCATGAGGGCTTACTGAGCCCCGGTCGCATCTCCGATCTGACCTATCAGTGCATCGATTTTTTCCAAACGCTTGAAGGGGTCAAGTTCGCTTAAAAGTTGAATCTTCAAGTCTGAGCTGATATCCAAGGCTTCAGCATAGCGGTTGGCCACCCAGCCACACTGATCTAAAAAATAGGGCTGAAAAATAGGCAGTCGATCAAGTTGCCCCTGCTGCTGCGCACTTGCAATGAGTTTGCCCAAACGGCTCGCATGGTGTTCTAGATGTGCAGGAATTTCAACTTCGGGGTCTTGCTCCATGAGAGAGATATCGCCCTGCCACACACCCAACGGTCCAGGCATGGTGTGGTTCAATGCAAAGCGAAGTCCCCCTTGGCACACCACACGAAACAAATTGGGCTGCACCTGTTCAAAGTTGCGTATGTGCGCATGGCAACCGAAGCCATGCAACAGCGGCGTCTCTGCGGGCACTTGCACCTCGCTGCCATGTTGAAGCCACACCACCCCAAACGGCAGTTGCTCTTGATGGCAGCGTTTGATCAGGTTTAAATACCTGACCTCGAATATTTGAAGAGAAAGCATGCCATCAGGAAAAAGCCCGTGCGAAAGGGGAAACAGAGGAATTTGGTGCATCAAGTCTTCAGTGCAGCCTTCAACTGCTCGATGCGATCTTGCCCCCAAAACATCTGCTCACCCACAAAAAAGGTGGGGGCGCCAAACACACCCCGCTCAACCGCCTGCGTCGTGACATCCCTGAGCCTGTCTTTGGCTTCTTGCTCATTGGCCAAAAGCAATAACGCTGCCGCATCGAAGTGCGCCTCTTGCAACACCCGCTCTACTACCGCTGGGTCGTTGAGGTTGAGCGCATCGACCCAGATGGCTTTGAAAATCACGTCCATGAATTCATGCATACGCGCATCAGAACGCATCTGCAAACCGGTCAGCATGCGCATCAGGGTTGTGGTGATGATGGGAAAGAAGGGATTGTTGTTCAAAGGGACGCCATAGTTGTCGGCAAACCGTTTGAAGTCCACAAAGATGTACTTGCCCTTGGCAGGAACACTCACGGGCGAAACATTGCCAGTGGCCTTGAAAACAGCTCCCAACAGCATTGGAAGGTAAATGGGTTGGGCTCCAGTTTCAGCCTTTATCTTGTCCATTTGTGTGTGTGCCAAATACGTGGCCAAGCTGCCAAAGTCAAAGAAGTAGTCAAATGTTTTTGCCATGATTTCTGTCTCCATTCAGTGTCAAAATTTTTCCATATAGGGTCGCAAATCGAGTTCGTGTGTCCAAGCGTCTCTGGGTTGTTGGTGCAACATCCAATAAGCATCTGCAATATGGTCTGGATTCAAAATGCCGCCCTGTTCTTTCAATGCGTATTTGTCTGGAAAAAGAGTGCGAATGAATTCAGTATCAATGGCCCCATCAATGATGGTGTGTGCCACATGGATGCCCAGGGGCCCCAACTCACGGGCCATGCTTTGGGCTAATCCACGCAGTGCCATTTTGCCGCCAGAAAATCCTGCATAGTTGGCACTGCCTCTCAACGAAGCAGTGGCGCCCGTGAAGATGATGGTTCCTTGATGCGTGATGCCGATTGTTTCCTGGTTGGTGTCTTTCTCTCTGGATACCATGCGTTTGGCAACCTCACGTCCATTCAAAAAACCAGCCAAACAAGCCATTTCCCACATTTTTGTGTAGCGCCTGGCTGTCTCTGTCAAGATGCTGCTGGGTGAATTGGCACCAATGTTGAATACCAATACGTCAATGGGCCCGATGCTTGATTCAATATGATCGATGAGTGAGATGACTTCATCTTCTTTTCGTGCATCAGAGCCAAACCCATGTGCTACACCGCCTGCTTTGCGAATGTCGTCTAGCAAAGGCTGTAATTTATCCAAGGTTCTGCGGGTCACACATGCAACGTAACCTTCCCTTGCAAATCGCTTGGCAACAGCGCCTCCAGTTGCATCACCCGCACCGATGACCAAGCATACTTTTTTGTTCGACATGTTTGAGCCCTGTTATTCAAATGAAGCCCTTTGGAATGAGCGCCAAAAGGGGTTCGCCAATTTGACCCTAAAAACACGAAGCCAGCTGGTTTTCACCCTATTGACTTCTTTTTAAATTAGAAAAGAATATCAATCAACATCTCCATGCCCATATAAATTGAATATGCAATATCAACAGGCCTTTGCAGATGAGTGCAAGCGGGATTGAAAACCATCGCCGCCATGCAGACGATCAAGCACCCCTGGCATTGATCATTGGCAGTGGTTTTGGCGGTTTGGCTGCAGCCATTCGAATGTGCGCCAAAGGTTGGCGTGTTCAAGTGCTCGAGAAAATGAGTACGCCCGGCGGCCGCGCACGGGTTTTCAAGATTGATGGCTACACCTTTGACGCTGGCCCGACGATCATCACCGTGCCCTTGTTGCTGGAAGAGCTGTGGGCGCTGGCAGGCCGTCATTTGGCGGATGACATTGAGCTTCGCCAACTCGAGCCCTTCTACAGAGTCCGATTTGATGATGGCGATCATTTTGATTACAGCGGCGACCCCGTGAAAATGCGCAGCGAAGTCTTGCGCATTGATCCAAAAGCTGGTCCAGGCTATGACGCTTTTTTGAAAGAAGCAGACCGCTGCTACGAATTGGGCTTTGAAAACTTGGGCGCCCATGCGTTTGACAGCATGCGCGACATGCTGATGGCCTTGCCTTCGATGTCCAGAATGAAGGGTTGGCGAACTCTGTATGCCTTGGTGGCCCAGCACATCCAGCATCCCAAACTGCGCCAGGTCATGAGTCTGCAGTCGCTGTTGATTGGCGGCAATCCCTTCTCTGTCACCTGCGTGTATTCACTCATCAATGCGCTAGAGCGACGCTATGGTGTGCACTGGACCATGGGTGGTACGGGCGCTTTGGTAAGCGGCATGGTGGGTCTGATTGAGCACATGGGCGGGGGCATCCAGACCAACGCGCAAGTTCAACGCATCAATGTCGTGAATGGTAAAGCCTGTGGGGTGACGCTTGTGACAGGTGAACGCATTCACGCCGATGTGGTGGTCTCCAATGCCGACACCGCGTGGACCTACAAACACCTGCTTGAACCTCAGCACCGAAAGGTATGGACCGACGCCAAGATTGAACGTGGCAGATATTCCATGAGTTTGTTTGTTTGGTACTTTGGCACCAACAAACGATTCGACGATGTGCCCCACCACATGATGCTGCTGGGCCCAAGATACGAAGCTTTGTTGGAAGACATCTTCAACAAGCACCACTTAGCCGATGATTTTTGTTTGTATTTACACCGCCCCACCGCCACCGACTTGGAGATGGCACCTGCTGGATGCGATGCCTTTTATGTGCTGGCACCCGTGCCCCATCTTGACAGCGGCACCGATTGGAAAGTGCAAGCAGAGCCATACCGCGCTGCAATAGCCAAGGCCTTGGCAGAAACAGTGCTTCCAAATTTGCAAGACCACCTGACCATTTCATTCATGACAACGCCGCAAGATTTTCACGACGATCTTCTGTCCTACAAAGGTGCTGCATTTGGCCTCGAGCCGCTATTGCTCCAGAGTGCCTGGTTTCGCCCGCACAACCGAAGCGAAGACATTCAGAATTTATTCATGGTAGGTGCCAGCACCCATCCAGGGGCGGGCATCCCGGGCGTCCTGATGTCTGCCAAAGCCTTGGAAACCGTCATTCCCAATGCCGCCCTCTTCAAACAATCCCTTCAATGACAAGCACCCGTTTACTGTTGAATCAAACCTGGGCCGTTGCGCAGCGTCTTTTGCTTGAGCAATGGCGACAAAAACGAGGGCTGGTTTTTTGGGCTATTTTTCCGGCCACCATGATGCTGCTTTTTGGCTTGGTTTATGCCAACAACATCAACATGCGTGCTGGCTTGGATGCAGCTGCTGCTGGTATCTTGGTCGGTGCCGCGCTTTTTTTCAGCTGCCTAGGCGGCACTGTCGCCATCATCGCTGCTGAACGTGAACGAGGCACCCTGTTGCGGTTGCGAACCACGCCACTGCGTCCATCGGCTTATTTCTTTGGCGTTGTGCTGTCACAGTTGGTGCTGGCCTTGATGCAAGTTGTCATGCTCTACAGCATTGCTTTGTTGATGGGCGTTCAATACCACGGCAGTTTGTTATTGGGCGGCTTGATATTGCTGCTGTCCGTGTTTTCGTACGTGGGAATGGGGTTTTTCCTCGGGGTGCGCTTTGCCAGACGAAGCGAAGAAGTGGTGGTTGCTTTATCGGCCATCGGCGTTCCCATCTTGGTGTTGGGAGGTACTTTTTTTCCGCTTGAAATCATGCCGCAAGCCATGCAAAGCCTGGCGCAACTCAACCCCATACTGCACATGAATCAGGCCTTCAAAGGTGTTGCCGCCTATGGCAAAAACTTTGTCGATCTGCGCTTCGAATTGATCTTTCTTTGGGGGTTTTCTGGCCTGTGCCTGGGTTTGGGCATTCATGCTTTTCAGCAACTGCTAGAGACGGACAAAAACGCATGACCGCCGCATTGGAAATCACCGACGTTCACAAGTCGTTTGGCAAGCAAAAAGTCTTGAACGGCTTGAGTCTTCGTGTCGAAGAAGGTGAGATTGTGGGGCTGCTTGGCCCCAACGGTTGTGGCAAATCCACTGTGTTGAACATCATTGGCCAATTGCTTTTGCCGGATGCGGGTCAGATCAGTCTGATGGGCCAAGCGCTGCATCCATCGAACGGCAAAGCGCGTTCACGGGTTGGATTTTGCGCGCAGCGTTGTGCGCTCTACCCCGATTTATTGCCTGCTGAGCATCTTCATTTTTTTGGACGCCTACACGGTCTTACTGAAAAAGAATGTCAGCAGCGCGTTGCTGAACTGATGCGCACTTTTTCACTGAATGCATTTGCGAACACACGCGTTGGACAGCTCTCTGGTGGTTGGCAACAACGTTTGCACTTGGCCGTTGCATTGGTTCACCAGCCTTCAGTGTTGGTGTTGGACGAGCCCACAGCAGCTGTTGACGTTGAAGCACGAATGGAGCTTTGGCGTGTGATTCGAGATCTGCGTGATCGTGGCACAACGGTTGTATTCACCAGCCATCACCTCGCAGAAGCAGAGCGACTTTGCACCACCGTGGCCCTGATGCGCAATGGCAAAGTTGCAGCGCAAGGCAGCGTCGCTGAGTTGCTGCTGCGTGTGCCGGGCCAGGCGGTGGCCAAGCTGCAATCCGAGGATCATGAAACCATCACCCAACGTGCCCTGCTGCGGGGCTGGACTGTGCGCCAACATGCGGGTGAAATGAGGCTCCTTTTGCCGCACAACTTGGGCTTGCGAGACATCATCGAGGCGCTTGATGGTGCCAAGCTGACTTCACTGAGCGTTCAACCAGTCGGCTTGGATGATGCCTACCTGGAACTCCTTCGTGAAGATGCAATGTAAGAGCGGTCTATAGGCTTGCACGAGCTGGGGTTTTTCATTGGGAGTGATGGATTAAATTTTTTCACTTAATATCTGTTTAAGTTCTTGAGGGCTATTCAATATGTCAATCAATTCACGTCCCCACCACCCAGCTTTGGCTCTATTCGCTATCAGCCAACTGCTCATCGTCGCAAGCATCAACGCTCAAACTGTAGACCCCGTGAAGATGGTGGATGCTTTTGAGGCTGCGGGCGGGAAATTTGATGGTTTCCGCCGCTCGGGTGCCAAAGGCATATGCGCCACGGGTGAATTTGTCGGTGGCGCTGATGGTCGCAACTTGTCTTCTGCTTCTGTTTTCAGTGGACAAAAAATACCCGTCATCGTTCGCTTCTCCGTTGGTGGTGGCAATCCCAAAGCTGTTGACAATGCCAAGAGTCAACGCAACATGGCCCTGCAATTCAACCTTCCAGGCGGTGAAACATGGCAAATGGGCAATATTTCTGCGCCTGTTTTTGGTTCTTCCTCACCAGCTCAATTGCTGGGTCGCCTAGAGTCGCTCGCGCCAGACCCTTCAACCAAAGCGCCCAATCCAGACAAAGTAAAAGCCTTTGCAGAGGCCAACCCTGAAGTGCTGTTGCAAGGCAAGTACTTTGCAAGCCAACCAGTGCCAGCCAGCTTTGCAACAGTCAATTACTGGGGCGTGCATGCCTTTGCTTTTGTCAACGGCAAGGGCGAAAAGCAGTTTGGCAAGTGGATCTTTGAGCCTGCTGCTGGCGTGATGGGTCTCAGTGATGATGAGGCCAAGGCCAAGGGACCCAGTTTTCTGTTCGATGACCTTCGCCAGCGCGTCAAAGAAGGCCAAGTCTCGTTCAATTTCAATCTGCAATTGGCGGAGCCGGGTGATCGGCTTGACAGTGCCACGGTGCCACTGCCTGAAAGCCGTCGCAAGGTAACGCTTGGCAGCTTGAAAGTGACCGCAGTGTCTGAAGATTCTGGGGGTGCCTGTCGCGACATCACTTTTGTACCAACAGTCTTGCCCAAAGGCGTTGAACCCTCTAACGACCCCATGCTGGCTGCCCGCGCCGCACCTTATGCCGTTGGCATTGGTCGCAGACTGTCAGAAGGTTCCAAACAGTGAATCATTGGTTGACGGTTTGAGCCTCACCAGAAAGGCCTTGTATTCAGCCATGAACGTGACGATGTCTTCAAAATAAGGCATCGCCCCAGCTTGCATCACCGTGACATGCCAATGAGGGCGATCGCGCACCAGGTCCAAGGCGCGGAAATCGGTGAAGTCGCCGCGTGTGCCATGCACCACCCACACAGGCAATCCAAGACATTCATAAACGTTGTGGATGTCGGCACTGAACAAGCCGCCACTGAGAAAAGACAAAGGGGCTTGTTCGGCATGAGGCGCTTGGGCGGTTAGCACCGCATAGGCCCACAGTGTTTCATCGATCTGTTGGCCACCCCAAGTGCGGCGCAAAAAGTAACGCACCACCGATGGACGCGACAACTGCCGAAACAAGAAGCGGCCCCACCAAGGGCCGGGGCGGCGCAAAAAGCGGTCGAAGCCAGCCATGAACAGGGTGCTGCCTTCCGGTTGACGCAAGGACCGTCCGCCTCGAAAACCCGTGGGACTGACCAAGACCAAGTTGTTGAACAAGCCCGGCGATTGCTGGGCCACACGGGCTACAAACTCGCACGACAGCGACACGCCCACGACCTGAAGCGGCTGGTCTGGATGCTGCTGCGATATCCATTGCGCCACCAACTTGATGGCGTTGCACATGTCGGCCACGGTGTAGGCGCGGGGTAATCGTTCCGACAAGCCATAGCCCGGCAAATCGAGTGCATAAACGCTGTTGCCTTGGCCCATGGCCTCAAACAAAGGACGAACTTCAGCCGCTGAAGCCAGCGCATTGATGCTGTGAACCAAGAGCACGGGTGGGCCAGACCCTGCCGCGTAAACCGCTAAGGCACCAGCGGTTCCATGGAGCGTGTGAATAGGGGCATTCAGCGGCTGAGCGAGTCTGGTCGAAGTCACCGGTTGGCTGGAAGCGCCCACCTACCAAACCACATAGTTCAAATTGAGCCAAAAACGCTGGATAGAACACGCATTGCTGATGGCCACTGTAGCAGCGGAAGCTGGGCAGGTTTGATCACTCATGTAATTGGCCAGCTCCGCTCTGAATTGCAGTTGCTTGCTGAACTTCCAGTCCAACCGCAAGTCCAGTTCCTTGCCCAGTGCCGCCAAGTCTTGCGCCGTTTTGAACTGGTGGTAATCCGCCTGAATGCCCCACTGGCCCAAGCTATAGCC
>JBIIPF010000227.1:0-3489 GCA_044342755.1 Limnohabitans sp.
ACCATTGGCCAAGTGCACTTGCACCAAGCCGCCCGGGTTGTTGGCGGGCACGATTTTCTCGGCGCGTTGCAAATTCATGATGTCCACTTCATAGTGGCGCACTTGCGCCTCCAGGGCGGCAGCGAATTTAGGACCATCGGTTTCCAGCACCGAAATGTAGTTTTCAATGCCCATGGTGTCGTTCACTTGACCACCAAAACGCTCGGCGGCCACACCAACCCGAATGCCTTTGCGCGCAGCGTAAACAGCAGCAGCAGCGCCTGCGGGTCCACCGCCCACAATCAGCACATCGAACGGGTCTTTTTCATTCAACTTGGCGGCGTCACGCTCGGCAGAACGCGTGTCGAGTTTGCCCACCATTTCTTCCAAGCTCATGCGGCCTGAGCCAAACACCTGGTCATTGATGTAGACCATGGGCACGGCCATGACTTGGCGTGCTTCCACCTCGGCTTGGTTCAACGCGCCATCGATGATGGTGGTGGTGATGCGCGGGTTGTAGATGGCCATCAACGTGGCAGCTTGCACCACGTCGGGGCAGTTGTGGCAGGACAAGGACATGTAGACCTCGAAGTTCATGTCCGCGTCCAGCGCTTGGATTTGGTCTAACACGCCCTGCTCGACCTTGGGTGGATGTCCACCTGTCCACAACATGGCCAAGACCAAGGATGTGAACTCGTGACCCAATGGAATCGCCGCAAAACGAACACCGTGGGTGTCGCCCTCTTTGGCGATCACGAAGGATGGTGTGCGTTTGTCAGCACCTGTGGATTCGAAGCTCACTTTGTCAGAAAGCGTTGCAATCTCTTGCAGCAGTTCACGCATCTCAGCACTGTTGGCGCTGTCGTCAAGCGTGGCGATCAAACGGATCGGCTGGCGCAGGTTTTGCAAGTAGGCTTGCAATTGGGTTTTCAAGGCGGTATCGAGCATGGCGGTTTCTCAGTTCTGAAGTTAGATCTTGCCAACCAAGTCCAAAGAAGGGGTGATGGTTTTGGCGCCTTCATTCCACTTGGCAGGGCAAACTTGGCCAGGATTGGCAGCGGTGTATTGAGCAGCTTTCAACTTGCGCAAGGTTTCTTTCACGTCGCGAGCGATTTCGTTGGAATGCACTTCAGCGGTTTTGATCATGCCTTCGGGGTTGATGATGAAGGTGCCGCGCAAAGCCATGCCGTCTTCGTCAATGTGCACGCCAAAAGCGCGTGTCAATTGGTGTGTGGGGTCGCCAATCAAGGGGAACTTGGCTTTGCCCACGGCGGGGGAAGTTTCGTGCCACACCTTGTGGGCGAAATGGCTGTCGGTGGTGACGATGTACACCTCGGCACCCGCCTTTTGGAATTCGGCGTAATGGTCAGCCGCATCTTCCACTTCAGTAGGACAGTTGAAGGTGAAGGCGGCGGGCATGAAAATCAGAACCGACCACTCGCCTTTCAAGCTCTCGTTGGAGACTTGAACGAACTTGCCGTTGTGAAAAGCTTGGGTTTTGAAGGGTTGAACTTGGGTGTTGATGATGGACATGTGATTTCCTTGCAGTGGTTAATAAAAAAACTATCGAATGAGAAAAACTCATTGAAGCGAATCATAGTGGGGTTTCGGGTTAACCCTGATTGTTTGTCTCAATCACGGTCATTGCCTGGGCCTAATGCCGCCGAGGTTCAGCGCTTGGGGTCAAAGCAGATGGCTTTGTTGCCGGGAATGGTGACGACTTGGCCAAAGATGAACTCATCTTGAACGATGTTGAACACCGTGCAGTGTTTGCGACCGCTGGGGGTGTTGAACACCATGTTGCATTGGTAGCCACCCGCTTGGTTGCGGCCCCACTCTGCTTTCACAAAGCGCACCGTGTCCAGTGGCACCTTGTAGCCCCGGGCCACGCCCTGCAGGTCGTGCTTGCCATAGCCCGTGATGCGTTTGCAGTTATCAGGGGTATTGAACAGCATTTTGGGTGGGGGCAAGCCAGCTTGAACTGTGTTGCCAGCCAAGCACCACCAAATGCAAAGAACAACGAAATTGCGCACCTGTACCACCTTTGTAGCGCAAAGGATAGCCGCTTTGCCCTCAACTGATGACCTGTCCCTTCACGCCCCACCCACCCCACAGCCAAACCGGCTTTGGTTTGACCTTGTTGGTGTGCCACGAACAAGCCTACTGCTCCACTGGACACGACATCAACCAAGCGGTCTTTGGGGTCCGGTGAGACCCCAATATCGCCCGCTTTCAAATCGACCCAACAAAAGGCCATCAGGGTGACCGTGGCGCTCAGCCCGCCTCAGAGATTGGAGGTTCTTTGAAATCAGCGCCTATGCGCTCAATGATGAAGGCGGCAGTGGTCATGATGTGCTGGCGCGCTTGGGCTTCAGCTTCAACAGCGTTGCCTGATGCAATGGCTTGAAGCATGATCTCGTGGTGATCCCACACATCACGCGGTTTTTCGTTGCGCATCAACACCTCGCCCATCACCCGTTGCGTGTAGGTCCAATAGGTGTCCATCGTGGGGGAAATCAAGGGGTTGTCCGACAACGCGTAAACAAACTGGTGAAACGCTTTGTCGGCATTGATGAGGTCGCGCACCTTGCCGGTTTTCACGGCCTCTCGCCCTTTGTCAATGTAGGCCGGTCCTTTGGCCGCTGCCACGCGGGCATTGAGCTCAGCGGCTTTGCGAAACGCCAAACCTTCCAACACCGCACGCACTTCGTACATCTGGTTGATGTAGGCCGGGTCCAGAGGGGCAACGATCAAGCCACGTCCTGGGGCATCGCGCAACAAACCTTGGTTGCGCAACAACAGCAGCGCTTGTTGCACAGGCTGGCGCGACACGCCCAAGGCAGCGGCCAATTGTTCTTGGATGATGCGGGTACCGGGGGTGAGTTTGCCGGTTGCAATTTCCACCAGGATGGCTTCTAGGACTTGTTCAGCCAAGTTGGGCTGAATGGACAACATCTTCATACAACGATCATCTTTATCATTGAAAAAACAGTCATGCAGTGGGGCTTGAATCGCCCTTTCGCCAGACACGCTCCAGATCATCCCATGAACTCAGGGCTTGCAAGTCCGGCACCCATGCAAGACCCGATTTGGCATCTGAAGACACGGCCTCTGGTGTGACCAACACATCCAACAAGGCGGGCAGATTTCTCAACGCTTTGTCAATGGCAGCAGGCAAGTCTTCGGCGCGTTCGACGCGCTGCGCATGCATGCCAAAGGCCTTGGCCATGGCGGCATGGTCGGCAAATTGCAAACGCGTGCCCACCACTTTGCCGTGGGTCTCTTGCTGATCGCGCACTTCAATGGCCCAGGCACCGTTGTTGGCCACCACAATCAGCACCGGGGCCTTGTGCCGCACAGCGGTGTCGATCTCCATGGCGTTGAAACCAAACGCGCCATCGCCGGTGGCGACCACCACGGTTTTGTCGGGACACGCCAAACTGGCCGCGATGCCAAACGGTGTGCCCACACCGATGCAGCCCAAGGGGCCAGGGTCGAGGTACTGCGGCG
>JBIIPF010000228.1:0-3444 GCA_044342755.1 Limnohabitans sp.
CAGGGGCAATGTGCAAAGGTGTCTTCAGTGGGTCCGCAGGAATGAAGTTGTTGTATTCGAGGAAATAACCACCAAACTCTGGCGCAAAGAAAATGATCGCGCAAAACACCAACAGAAAACCAATCACGCCCATGAGGTCGTGCACAGAGTAGTAGGGGTGGAACGGAATGCCGTCCAACGGTTTACCGTTGGCGTCTTTCTTGTCTTTGATTTCCACACCGTCGGGGTTGTTGGAGCCGACTTCGTGCAAAGCGATGATGTGCGCCACCACCAAGCCCAACAAGACCAAAGGCACGGCGATCACATGGAAGCTGAAGAAGCGGTTCAAGGTGGCGTCGCCCACCACGTAGTCACCGCGGATCAACAAGGCCAAATCGGGGCCGATGAAAGGAATCGCAGAGAACAAATTCACAATCACTTGCGCACCCCAGTAGGACATTTGGCCCCATGGCAACAAATAGCCCATGAAAGCTTCACCCATCAGAGCCAAAAAAATGGCACAACCAAACACCCAGACCAATTCACGGGGCTTGCGGTAAGACCCGTAAATGAGACCGCGGAACATGTGCAGATAGACCACCACAAAAAAGGCTGAGGCGCCCGTGGAGTGCATGTAGCGAATCAGCCAACCCCAGGGGACATCTCGCATGATGTACTCCACTGAAGCGAAGGCTTCATCGGCGTCTGGTTTGTAGTGCATCACCAAGAAAATACCCGTCAGGATTTGAATCACCAAGACCAGCAGTGACAGCACGCCAAAAAAGTAAAAGAAGTTGAAATTCTTGGGCGCGTAGTACTCGCTCATGTGCTCTTTGAAGAGCTTGGAGAGCGGGAATCGGTTGTCAATCCAGTTCAGGGCTTTTTCAGCCGCTGGCGCATTGGGTGGAACGTCTTTGAATTCAGCCATGGTAGGTGTGCGCCTTTAAGCTTTTTTATCTTCGCCAATCAACAGGCGTGTCTCGGAGAGGTACATGTGGGGTGGCACTTCAAGGTTGTCTGGTGCAGGCTTGTTTTTGTAAACACGGCCAGCCATGTCAAAAGTGGATCCATGGCACGGACAGAAAAAGCCGCCTTGCCAGTCGTCGGGCAGTGATGGCTGTGGGCCAGTTTGAAATTTGTCGCTGGGGGAACAACCCAAATGCGAGCAAATTCCCACACCAACGAAGATTTCAGGCTTGATAGAGCGGGCTTGGTTGCGAGCATATTCGGGGGTCAACTCGGCGGGATTGCGCTTGGACTCGGGGTCTGCAAGTTGCGACTCGACTTTGTTCAAGGCTTCGATTTGCTCTGGCGTTCGGCGCATGATCCAAACCGGCTTACCGCGCCATTCAACGGTGAGTTTTTCACCAGGCTTGATGGCTGAAATGTCAACTTCAACGGCGGCACCGGCTGCTTTGGCTCGCTCTGAAGGGCTGAATGCGCTGATAAAAGGAACCGCGACGGCTGCGCCGCCTACTGCACCTGCGCAACCGGAGGCTATCAGCCATGTGCGCTTGTCGGTGTCCACAGTGGTGTCACTCATGAAAGACCTCTATGTTTCTGTGCGAATTTGAATTAGCCAAACATTCTAACCGAGCCTCTCAGGTCGAACCCGCACAATGGTTTCTACTTAATTGAATACGGAATAAATCACAAAATAATATGAGCGTATTCTTTAGTTCAACCAATCTGGGAGTTTGACCATGTTCAAAGAGTTCAAAGAGTTCGCCCTCAAAGGCAACGTCATCGATTTGGCCATCGGCGTGATTGTGGGTGCGGCCTTTGGAAAAATTGTGGATGCCATGGTGGGTGACCTGATCATGCCGCTGGTGTCCATGTTGATAGGCCACCTGGACTTCTCCAACTATTTCATTGCGCTGGCCAAGGTACCGGAGCAAGTGCCTCTTACTTTGGACGCTCTGAAAAAGGCGGGCATTCCGGTGTTTGCTTATGGCAACTTCATCACTGTGGCGGTCAACTTCTTTATTTTGGCTTTTGTGATTTTCATCATGGTCAAGCAAATCAACCGGTTAAAGCGCAATGAGGCGACGGCACCAGCAGCAGAGGTGGTCACACCGGAAGATATTTTGTTGCTGCGCGAAATCCGCGATCAACTCAAACGCTGACCAAACTGCATACCCAAGTGCTTTGTTGTTAAACCGCCTGGCCACGCGCCACCCGCACTGCGGCCAGCAAGCTGCTGGGGTCGGCCACCCCCTGCCCCACGATGTCAAAGGCGGTGCCGTGGTCGGGGCTGGTGCGCACGAAAGGCAGGCCCAAGGTTTGGTTCACGCCATGGTCCAAGCCCAAAAATTTCACCGGAATCAAGCCTTGGTCGTGGTACATGGCCACCACCACATCGGTGCTGGCTTGGCCAGCCGCGCTGTGCGCGTTCATGAACACGGTGTCAGGTGGGTAGGGGCCACTCACCTGCAAGCCCAGCTGTTGGGCTTGCGCAATGGCCGGGGCAATCACGGTCAACTCTTCCGTGCCAAACAAACCGTCCTCACCGGCATGCGGGTTCAAGCCCGCCACCACCATGCGTGGTGCGCGGCCATGCAATTGCAGCCAAGCTGCGTGGGTGATGCGCAGGGTTTGCAGCACATTGGCCACGGTGACGGCCTCGATGGCTTGCCGCAAAGACACATGGATGCTGACCAACACGGTGCTCAAGCCGGGGCTGCGCAACATCATGCGCACCGGCAAGTCGGCCACTGAAACGCCAAGGTGTGCCACCGCCAAAGCCTGCAGCATTTCGGTGTGGCCGGGGTGATCCACGCCCGCCAAAGACAAGGCTTTTTTGTGCAGCGGTGCGGTCACCACAGCGGCCACCTCGCCGCGCAAAGCGGCCAAAGCCGCGCAAGTGATGGCGTCTGCCGCCATGCGTCCAGCCTCGGCACTGACCTGCCCAAACTGGAAGGGCAAGCTCGCGCCCGCTTGCAACACGGGTACTTGAAGACGGCCCATGCGCCAAACCTGTTCCAGGTGTTGCACGGCCACGCATTGCAACTGCACTGGCAACACCGCTGACAAACTTTGGAGGTGTTGTTGCATCGCGGCCAAGTCGCCCACGACACACACGCCGCGCATCTGATCGGGGTGCAACGCGAAGGCTTTCAAAATGATTTCGGGGCCAATACCGGCCGGGTCGCCCATGGTCAGGGCCAAGGGCAGTGACGATACGGGGGCGTTCAAGCGGGCCGCCTCAAGCTGGGTTGCCGATGTCGATGAAAGCGTGGGCCATGCCCAACTGCGACGCCACATGCGCGGCCAAAGCCGGTGCGCCATAACGTTCGGTGGCATGGTGGCCGCAGGCCAAAAACGCCACGCCGGTTTCCTGCGCCAAATGGGCTTGCGGTTCGGAAATTTCACCCGTGATGAACGCATCTGCGCCAGCAGCGATGGCAGCTTCAAACCATGACTGCGCCCCACCCGTGCACCAGGCAATGCGTTTCAAAGGTCGCT
>JBIIPF010000021.1:0-13537 GCA_044342755.1 Limnohabitans sp.
ATAAACCCCGTTTTTAGCCCCTGAATGGGGACAGAAACAGTGGCAACCTCTGGAAAATGCTTACAAAGTCTTTCCAAAGTCCCCGCAAATTTAACAAGTTTGGTGAGACAATGAACTTGTGAATTTAAATGAATTAGTTCAAACGATTGCGACGCATGCGCTGCCCGTCCTGCTGGCGATCACCATGCACGAGGCCGCCCACGGCTATGTGGCGCGGCTTTTTGGCGACAACACGGCCTGGAGCTTGGGCCGCGTCACCCTCAATCCCATCCCCCACATCGACCTGGTTGGCACCATCGCCATGCCATTGCTGCTGTATTTGGCCACCAACGGTCAGTTTTTGTTTGGTTATGCCAAACCGGTGCCGGTGGACTTTGGCCGCCTGCGCCACCCCAAACGCGACATGATTTGGGTGGCCTTGGCCGGCCCAGGCAGCAATTTCTTTCAGGCCTTGTGTTGGGCCATCGCGCTCTACGTCATGGCCAGTTGGGGTGTGCAAGAGCGTTTTTTCATCGACATGGCGCAAGCCGGTGTTTTGGTGAATTTGGTGATGTTTGCATTTAATTTGTTCCCCTTGCCGCCCTTGGATGGTGGTCGGGTGGTGGTTGGTTTGTTGCCTTGGCGCATGGCGGTGCAGTTTGCTCAGGTCGAGCGCTTTGGTTTTTTCATCGTCATGGGCCTGGTCCTGTTGGGTGTCGTCAATGCCGTCTGGATGCAACCCATCATGGCCTCTTCCATGCAGGCCATCCAATGGTTGTTGTTGCCATTAGCGGGTCTTTTACAACTGTCTGCCTCATGACTGATCGCGTTCTCTCCGGCATGCGCCCCACCGGTGCACTGCACTTGGGCCACTACCACGGCGCCTTGAAAAACTGGGTGCGCTTGCAGTCCCAAATGGAATGCTTTTATTTCGTGGCCGACTGGCATGCGCTCACCACGCATTACGAAAGCCGTGACGTCATCGAGAAAAACGTCTATGAAATGGTGATCGATTGGTTGGCCGCCGGCCTGGACCCGAACCAATGCACCATCTTTTTGCAAAGCCGCATTCCCGAACACGCCGAGTTGTTCACCCTGCTCAGCATGGGCACGCCCCTCAGCTGGCTCGAGCGCGTCCCCACCTACAAAGACCAGATGGAGAAGCTCAAAGACAAGGACCTGACCACCTATGGTTTCCTGGGCTACCCGCTGCTGCAAGCCGCCGACATCCTGATTTACAAAGCCAAGCATGTGCCGGTGGGCGAGGACCAGGCCAGCCATGTCGAATTGACCCGCGAAACCGCGCGCCGCTTCAACCATTTGTACGGCCGCGAAGCCAACTTTGACGCGCTGGTGCAAGACTGCATGGCCAAGTTGCCCAAGGACAGCGTCAAACGCTTTGAAAAAGCCCGCAAACAGTTTCAGGAAACTGGCGACAGCAAGGCCTTGGAAGGGGCCCTGGGCTATGTGCAAAACGCACCCGAGTTGGATGAGAATGACCGTGAGCGTCTGGAAGGCTATTTCAAAGGCACCGGCAAAGCGGTGCTGACCGAACCGCATGCCCTCTTGACCGAGGCCAGCAAACTGCCCGGCTTGGACGGAGCGAAGATGAGCAAAAGCTACAACAACGCCATCGCCATGCGTGAAGACAAAGCCAGCATCGAGACCAAGGTGCGGCGCATGCCCACCGACCCGGCCCGGGTCAAGCGCACCGATGCGGGCAACCCCGAGCGCTGCCCGGTCTGGCAATTCCATTTGGTCTACTCCCCCGAGACCACCAAAACATGGGTGAAAACCGAATGCACCCGTGCCGGCATCGGCTGTTTGGAATGCAAACAACCCATCATCGATGCCATCGTGGCTGAGCAAGTGCCCATGTTGGCCCGTGCTGAGCCTTTTGTTTCCAATCCCCGACTTGTTCGTGATATCGTTGACGCTGGCACACAGCGCGCAAGAGTCACGGCGCAAGAAACCATGCGCGATGTGCGCGAGGCCATGGGCCTGAATTATTGACACCGGAGAAAAACGATGAGCTTGTATGTGATTGATGACCACCCCATGGTTCGACAAATGATTGGCATGTTGCTGCGCCGCCTGCGCCCCGCATCCAAAGTGGTTGAATTGGAAAAATTCAGCGAACTTCAAGCCGCCCTCATTAAAAATGGTGAACCTGAGTTGTTTGTGCTCGACTTGCTGTTGCCTGGCGTCAAGGGTGCCACCGCTATTTCGGACGTGAAAAAAATGTACCCCGAGATTCCCTTGGTGGTGTTGTCGGCCATGCCCTCTGGCGAAGCCCGCGATGCTTGCTTGGAAGCCGGTGCCGACCTCTACATCGAGAAGTCCACCGACACAGCCGAGATTTCCCAAGCCATCCACGACATCTTGAAGTCCGATGACGATGAAGCCGACGCCGATGCCGTGGTGGTGGGTGACATCAAGTTGTCTAAGCGCCAAAAACAACTCATTCTGATGCTCGACAGGGGTTTGTCCAACCGCGACATCGCCGCCGAACTCAACATCAGCGAGCACACCGTCAAGGTTCACTTGTGGCGTCTGTTCCGCCGCCTGGGCGTGAAAAGCCGCACGCAAACGTTGCACTTTGCGCGCACCCATGGTTTGTTGATGGGCTGAGCCCCGGCCGCAAAAAAACCCGCCGAGGCGGGTTTTTTTGTGAGTGTGATCAGCTGATCAACCACCCGAACTGATCTTGCGACCGTTCAGGCTCTGCACCGGGCGGGCATTGAGCTTGAACGGGAACTTGGCCAGTTGTTGTTTGGACAATTCAGCGGGGGTTTTCAGGATGTAGAACTGAACGCCCTCGGTACAAGGTGGGGTGGTGAGCGAGCCTTCATAGTTGTAGAAGCCCAGCTCTTTGGGCAACATGCTGCCCGGGTTGAACATCACCTTGGGTGGCAAGAATTCCTCCATCTCCTTGGGTGGCAAATTCGCCCACAGGGTTTTGATGGCGGCGCTGTCTTTGCCTTCGTTCAACATCACACCAATGACGGCCAACTTGCCTTCTTTGCTTTTGTGCACAAAGTGGGCCACCATGGCGGCGTTTTTGCCATCCACTTGCTCCTCGGAGGGGCGGTGGAAGTGGAATTGCAGCAAATCAAAGCTCTCTTTGCCAATGGTCAGGGTGCTGCCAGGCTCCACATTCACCTGGATGGTGTGGCCGTTGTTCAGCATTTTCAGCGGGCCTTCCTTGTAATCCACGGTCAGGGTGTCTTTGGATTTTTCAAACGGACCAATGATGTTCAAAGGCGATTGTTTTTTGCCTTTGCCGCAAATCGGGAAGTTGTCACCCCAGTGCTCAGGTCCTTTGTCGCCTTCATAGCCCCAATGCACATCATGGGCTTTGTCATCCTTCTTGCTGAGGTCTTCTTTGGCTTTGTCTTTGTCTGCTGCAGGCTCTGGCTTGTCGGTGGATTTTTTGCAATCCGACAAAACCTTCACATTTTGACCAGCGGCTGCCAAGGCGTTTTGCGCCGCGCACACGGTTTGCAAACGGTTGCTCCACTCCGCCATTTCCAAGGCTTTTTGGAAGGCCGCGATGGTGGATTCGTCTTGCGCACCCTTGGTCAGCAAGCGCAAAGAGGCCAAACCTACTTGACGTTCTGCGGTCATTGATTTTTGCGCTTTGTACAGTGTTTCCATGTCTTGCAGGACCACGCCATTGGTGAAGGCCGCTTTCAACGCGTCCAACTCCTGGACCACCGTGTTGGCCACTTCGGGTGGTTTCTCGTCGGCGAGCGGGGTTTCTTCGCTGGGTTTTTCCAAAGCCGCTTGGGCCTCTTCGAGTTGCTCGGTGAGCTCGACGACTTCATCAGCCAACTGCTTTTTGGCCGAGTAGTTCATGTAGGCCAAGGTGGCGGTGGCCAGCAGGCAGATGCCCAGCAAGACTTCCAAAATTAATCTCAGGTATTTTTTCATGGCTGCTCAAAATGATTGACTGCGAATGCAAAGCGGCGGCCCAAAGCGCACCGGTGTGTGAGATGGTATCGGCATGACAGACCGGACTCTTTAATCCACGCCGAAATTAAGAATTCTTTTCACTTCATTTGAAGGGCATTTGCGTGTTTATGCGTGTGAAACGGGTGGACAGACTGGCGGTCCTTGCCACGCCAAGCCTTGATTCATGCCCGAACAAACAAGGTGACCAGTTCTTCCGAACCCACTTGGCGGCTCCAATGTCCATGCACTTGGGGGTCAAACACCGCCCCTTCGGGCAACACGTCGGCGGAATAAAAATGCGCGCCGGGACCAAACACTTTGGACGTGCCGTCTTGCAAACCAATCTCCATCTGGCCTTGCAAGATGAACACCCACTGGGTGTGGCTGCTCACATGGAACGGGCTTCGAAAACCCACAGGACTGCGCCGCAGTTGCAGGCCTTGGCTGGGCATGAGTGCACTCAACAATGCTTGTGGCGTGCCTTGGTCCAAGGGAATCGCTTCTGCGCGAAAACGCGCGCGGCCATCGGTGTCGGTGAAAAGCACGGTGCGGGTGAACTGGTTCATGGACGGCATCATAAACAGCGTGCTGGCTACAATCTACCCTCCTTTCACAGCCTCTGGATCTACACCATGACCCGCTGCAACGCCGCAAAGACTCTGCCATGAGCCGCAAAGTCTTCATCAAAACCTTTGGCTGCCAAATGAACGAGTACGACTCGGACAAGATGGCTGATGTGCTGAACGCCGCCCAAGGTTACGAACAAACCAACGACATTGACGAAGCCGACCTGGTGGTGTTCAACACCTGCTCGGTGCGCGAAAAAGCCCAAGAAAAAGTTTTCTCCGATTTGGGTCGGGTCAAACACCTGAAACAAAAAGGCGTGCAAATCGCGGTGGGCGGTTGTGTCGCCAGCCAAGAAGGAGAAGCCATCATTGCCCGGGCCCCCTATGTGGACGTGGTGTTTGGCCCGCAAACTTTGCACCGACTGCCTGAACTATTGAACCAACGGCGTGACCTGAAAAAACCGCAGGTCGACATCAGCTTTCCCGAGATTGAAAAATTCGACCACCTGCCACCAGCGCGGGTGGACGGTGCATCGGCCTTTGTGTCCATCATGGAAGGCTGCTCGAAGTACTGCAGCTATTGCGTGGTGCCCTACACACGCGGCGAAGAAATCAACCGACCCTTGGACGATGTGCTGACCGAAGTGGCCGGCCTGACTGCCCAGGGGGTGAAAGAAATCACGCTGCTGGGGCAAAACGTCAATGCCTACCGCGGCAGCATGGGCGACACCGCAGAGATCGCCGATTTCGCTTTGTTGATCGAGTACATCGCCGAGATTCCAGGCGTGGAACGCATTCGCTACACCACCAGCCACCCGAATGAGTTCACCCAACGCCTGATCGATGTGTACGCCAAGGTGCCACAGTTGGTGAGCCATTTGCACTTGCCGGTGCAACACGGCAGCGACCGCATCTTGATGGCGATGAAACGCGGCTACACCGCCATGGAATACAAGAGCACGATCCGCAAACTGCGTGCGGTGCGCCCGGACATGTCCATGAGCTCGGACTTCATCGTCGGCTTCCCCGGTGAAACCGAGGAAGACTTTGACAAACTGATGAAGCTGATCACCGACATTGGTTTTGACGCGTCCTTCAGTTTCATTTTCAGCCCCCGCCCGGGCACGCCTGCGGCCAACTTGCCCGACGACACGCCGCACGAGGTGAAGTTGCGTCGATTGCAGCACCTGCAAGCCATGGTGGAAGACAACGTGCGCCGCATTGGTGAAAGCCGCTTGGGCACGGTGCAACGCATTTTGGTCGAAGGTGCTTCACGCAAAAGCGCTGCCGAGTTGATGGGCCGCACCGAATGCAACCGCATCGTCAATTTCGACGCTGGCCCGCTGGGTCAGCGCTTGGTGGGACAGATGATCGATGTGCGCATCACCCAAGCCCTGCCCCATTCCTTGCGCGGTGAGGTGGTGGTGGTCTGACCTGCACCGCGAGTGTTGCCAAGAACTGTTCAAACACGTCCAGCAATTGATCAATCTGCTGAGCGGATGTGGCGGGTGACACCAGCATCATGCAATGAAAAGGCGTCAGCACCACGCCTCGGTTCAGCATGAACAAATGCAAAAGCGGTTGCAGCAAGTTGAGGTCTGCAGCACGAACGTCTTGGGCGTTGCGCGGTGGCGCGGCCATGAACTGCAACTCCATCCGAGCCCCCAAGCGCGTCAGGCTCCACGGCAGCCCGTAGCGTCTGAAGCCCTCGACCAATCCTTGCGCCAAACGCTCGGCCCCCACCAACATCTGGGCATACGTTTGTGGCGTGTGCAAATGCTGCAAGCTGGCTTGCAAGACCGCCATCGTCAGCATGTTGGCCGACAGGGTGGTGCCAATACCGCTGTGCCCTTCTGGCGCTAGTAGTTTGGCGTTCACCATGCCTTGCGCCACGGTGTCGCCGAATCCATAGACCGCACAAGGCAGACCCGCTGCGACCGCTTTGCCCAGCACCATCACGTCAGGCACCAGACCATGTTCTCGGGCCCAACCGCCACAAGCTGTCGAAAGGGTATGGGTTTCGTCCAAGACCAACAAGGTCTGGTGGCGTTGGCACAAGGCTTGGGCTTGTTGCCAAAAACCAGGGTCGGGCAAGACCAAACCGCAATTGGTCAAAGCGGGCTCGGCCAAAACAGCCGCCACCTGATCGTCGGCCAAGGCCGCCGCCAAGGCCGGCAAATCATTGAACGGCACCACGCGCGTGGAGTGGGCATGGCTGTGCACCTGCCCCAACACCGACGGACGATCAACGACCCGGCCATCCTTCAACCGGTCTACCAAGGTGTCGTCAACCGCGCCGTGATAACAACCATCAAACACCAAGACCACCGAGCGAGCGGTGATGGCGCGCACCCAGCGCAGCACAAAGCGGTTGGCGTCACTGGCGCTCAAGGCCAATTGCCACTGCGGCAATCCAAACACTTGGCTCAAGCGTTCACCCACATCTGCGCTAGCTTGGCTGGGCAACATGCAGGTCCAGCCTTGCGCGGCTTGATCGGTCAAAGCTTGGGCGACAGCAGGTGGGCTGTGTCCAAACATGGCCCCGGTGTCACCCAAACAAAAGTCGGCGTAGACATGCCCATCGGCGCAGCGCAGTTCAGCGCCTTGCGCCTGTTGAACAAACAGGCCATGGGGCATGGGCCAATCACGCATCCAATGCATGGGCACGCCAAATAAAAAATGGCGGTTGCTGCGGCTTTGCAGCTGCGCCGATTGCGGGTGCTGGCTGGCAAACAGCGCTTGCTCTTGGACCAGCCAAGCCTGCAGCGCTGGCGTGTCGGAGGGATCGAGCGTCAACATGCGTCAAATGCTAAGCCAGCCGTTCTTGTTTTGGCGCAAGTGGTTGTATTCAATTGGTTAAAGTGGCTCCATTTGTCCCCCGTTGGCCGCTTAAGCTCTGAGCAACTTGTGGCCGTTTCAACCAGGATCCCCCGCATGAGCCTTGACGATTTTCCTTACGCCCAAAGCAGCGGCCGCTTTGCCAGTTGCGCGGCGTTGCAAGACCAGCCCCTGGCGTTGATCGGGGTGCCGTGGGACGGCAGTGTCACCAACCGCCCAGGTGCACGCATGGCCCCGCAAAGCATCCGCGCGGTCAGCCAAAGCTTGTGCGATGCCACCCATCCCGTGTTTGACATCAGCCCGCTGCCGTGGTTGGGCGATGGCGGCAACCTGCGCCTGCCCAATGCCGGTGGTTTGGAGGCTGCACGCTCGGCGATTCAAGCCCAAGCCGCCCCCCTGATGCAAGGACACCACTGCGTGTTTTTAGGCGGCGACCATGCCATCACCCTGCCCTTGTTGCGGGCCTTGACAAAACAACACGGCCCGCTGGCCTTGCTGCATTTCGACGCCCATTGCGACACCTGGGCAAACCATTTTGGCGAGCCATCGGGGCATGGCACCTGGACCCGCGAAGCGATTGAAGAGGGCTTGGTGAGTGCGCACCACACGGTGCAAGTCGGTCTGCGCTCGGCGGCCGAACGGTCGGCGCGTGAATACGTGCGTGACCGCGGCGGCCTCATCTATCACGCCCGCGATCTGTGGGGCTGCGAAGGCCCCCAACTTGCACCCTTGTTGCAAACCGTGCGAGAGCGCATCGGTCAACGTCCCATCTACCTGAGCTTGGACATTGATTGCTTGGACCCGGCCTTCGCGCCTGGCACCGGCACGCCCGAAGCCGGTGGCCTGAGCATGAGCCAAGTGCTGTATTGGGTGGAGGGATTGGCCGATTTGAATTGGGTGGGCATGGACTGTGTTGAGGTGTGCCCGCCTTTTGACCACGCCGAGCTCAGCAGCTTGGCGGCTTGCACCTTGGTCTGGGCCTACTTGAGCGGTCAAGCACGGCGCTTGCAAGCTGAAGCTTGAAAGACTCGCCATGAATCTCGCCGCCGTCAACCTTGATTTGGGACAAGACTGCTTTTATGAGACCACCGTGAACCGGCCCGCATGGCCGAGTCTGCAACAAGACAGCGAGGCTGATGTGGTGGTGGTTGGCGGTGGCTTGGCGGGTTTGTCCACGGCACTCGAACTGGCTGAAAGTGGACAAAGCGTCATCCTCCTTGAAGCCGAACGTCTGTGTGGACACGCCTCGGGGCGCAATGGCGGGCAAGCCATCAGTGGCTATGCCTGTGGCCAAGCTTGGTTGGATGCCCACTTGGGTTTGGCTGCGGGCCAGCAACTTTGGCAACTCTCCTTGGCCAGTGTGCAGTTGATGCAAGAACGCATCCAGCGCTTCAACATCGATTGCCAACCCGTGTGGTCTTACCTGAGCGTTGCCGACCGCCCGCGCAAAGCTCGGGCACTGCGCGACGAACAGGCGTACATGCAGCAACACCATGGCCACCAGATGCATTGGGTCGAAGGTGCTGAACTGCGCCAGCACATTGAAAGCGACCAGTATGTGGCCGGTTTGCTTGACCCGGCTTCGGGCCACCTCAACCCGCTGCGCTATGGCCTCGGCATTGCCCAAGCCGCGCGAACAGCTGGTGCGCAATTGCATGAACACAGCCCGGCGCTGTCCATGGACAAAGAGGGCAGCGATTGGCTTGTTCGCACAGCACAAGGCCAAGTGCGGGCGCGGCAAGTGGTGCTGGCAGGCAACAGCGGTCTGCGTTGGCAGTCACCCAGATTGGCCACCCGCTTGCATGCCCGCATCATGCCGGTGGGCACCTACATCATCGCCACAGAAGCCTTGTCCCCCTCCCAAGCCGACGCGCTGTTGCCCAGCAACGCTGCTGTGTGTGACAACAATTTTGTGCTCGATTACTTTCGCTTGAGTGGCGAGCGACGCATGTTGTTTGGCGGTCGGGTCAGCTACACCGCCGCCACACCTTCGCAGCTCACGCACACCATGCGACAGCGCATGCTGCGTGTTTTTCCAAGCTTGCGACACACCCGCATCGACCACACCTGGGGCGGTTTTGTCGACATTTCCCGCGAACGCGCACCCGACTGGGGGCAGTTGGCGCCTGGTGTGTTTTTCATGCAAGGCTTCAGCGGCCACGGCCTGGCAGCCACCACCTTGGCGGGCCGTGTCATTCGCCAAGCCCTTTTGGGCGATCGCCATGCCTTGGGTTTGTTCGAACGCATTCGGCAAAGCCCGTTTCCCGGCGGTGCGGCCTTGCGCATTCCCTTGCTGTTGTTGGGCACCAGCTATTACCGTTTGCGCGATTGGCTGGGCTGAGTGTCCACGCTCAAGCGTGGCGATGCCGCAAGGCACGCAACACCAACTGCGCCAACACCGGTCCATCTTTCTGAATCGCCTCCAAGGGCGCATAACCATAGCCAATGACCAAGCCGCGCAAGTCATTGCGAGCGATGGCGTAGCGCGACAACGCCCGCACCGTCAAACCATGGTCTTGTGCTTGCTGTGCCAGTGCCACATCATCCAGGTCGTGCGGCAAATGCAAACACAAATGCAAGCCTTGTTCTGTTCCACTGATATGGGCTTGCAAACCCAAACATGGGGCCAAGGCTTGCAGCAATGCCTGTCGGCGCTGAGCGTACGTGGCGCGGGCTTGACGGATGGTGCTTTGGAAATGACCCAGCTCGATGAATTCAGCCATCGCCACTTGTTGATGCAGCAAGCCAGGACGGTTCAAGTCGTAATGGGTGCGTTTGAACGCCGACACCCAGTCTGGGGGCACCACCACATACGCCATCTTGATGCCGGGGTACAAGGTTTTAGAAAAAGTCCCCATGTAAAAAACGCGGTCTTGCAAGTCCAGCGCATGCAAAGAAGGCTGCTGTTGTCCGGCAAAACGGAACTCGCTGTCATAGTCGTCTTCCAAGGCCCAGGCGTTCATGTCCCGACAACGCCGCAGCAAATCCAAGCGCCGCTCTGGGGTCAAGACACCGCCCGTGGGGTATTGGTGCGAAGGTGTGATGTAGACCATGCGTGCAGCTGGCGCTTGGTCCGACAACGCCAAATTCAGGCCGTGCGCATCGGTGGGTATGCCATGCATGCGCAGCCCACTGGCTCGAAACATTTGTGCCGCACCCCAATACAAAGGGTCTTCCACCCACACCGTGTCGCCCGGGTCGGCCAGCAAGATGGCGCACAAACCCAAGGATTGTTGAGTGCCTGTGGTCACCAAGACCTGCTCCTCCTCCAAACGCATGCCGCGAAACAAGCGCAGGTACTGGGCAATCGCCCGCTTCAGGGGTTTGAAGCCTCCGGTGTCGTTGTAATCAAGCATGCTGGCATACGACAAGCGCCAGTGCTTGGCCAATAGTTTTTGCCACACGCCCACCGGGAAAGGTGAAAAGTCCGGAAAACCTTGGGTGAACGGCTGCACTTCCAATTCGTTGGCCGTGTCTTGTTTGAGCAGCCGTTGCCCGCGTGCGGACACCTGCTGGACACGCCCACGCGGGACCCCCGTCAGTTTGGAACTGGCGGATGGGCTGCTGATCGCTGGACGCTTGAACCGCACAAAGGTGCCACTGCCTTGTCGGGTTTCTAAAAAACCTTCGGCTTCCAATTGGGACAAGGCGCTCATGACGGTGTTGCGGGCCACATGCAGGGATGCAGCCATGACGCGGCTGGAGGGCAAGCGCTCACCATGCCGCAAAACATGGTCCAGCATGGCTTTTTTCAACAGCAGATAAAGTTGGCGGTTCAAGGCCAAGGCAGGTTGTCCTGCTTCGGCTGGCTGGATTTGCAGTTGTTGACCCAAGAATTCAGTGAGCATGGCAAAGGAGCTTCCAAGCATCGTCGTGGTGGCCTCGGGCATGTATGCTGAGGTCTGAATTGGCACCATTGGGAAAACCAAACTGGCACCTTTGATATGCAAAAGAATGTACCAGAATGGTTTAATTGAAAAAGGAAACCAACATGCAGCCTTGGGTTTGGGTCACACACGATCACCGTCTGCTAGGCCACGGCGACCACCGCTCGCCCTTCACGGTGCTGGGTGACAAATACGCCACGGCCATCAAGCTGGGGGCGCAAGCCGAGCCTTTTACCCTGCCCACGGCCAGCGCATCGCAAATCCCTGCTTTGCTGGCCCACTGTGATGGGGTGCTGTTCACCGGCTCGCCGTCCAATGTGCATCCCAGCCATTTCGAACAAGATGTACTGCGGCCCGAATTGCCCTTGGACCCGCAGCGCGACGCCCTCACCCTGCCATTGATTCGCGCCTGCATCGCCCAAAGCGTGCCCATGCTGGGCATTTGTCGCGGCTTTCAAGAAATCAATGTCGCCTTGGGCGGCAGCTTGCACCAACAGGTGCAAGAAGTGGCAGGCATGCAAGACCACCGCGAACCCGCCGAGGCCTCTTACGCCGACCAGTACGCCCCGCGTCACCCGATCCGCATCCTGCCCAACACGGTCTTGGCAGAATGGGCTGGCGGTGACACCGCCATGGTGAACTCCTTGCACGGCCAGGGCATTGACCGTTTGGCCGACGATTTGCTGCCCATGGCTTATGCCCCCGATGGTTTGGTGGAAGCCGTTCAAGTGCGCTCTGCCACCGCTTTTGCATATGCGGTTCAGTGGCACCCCGAATGGCGCTGCCAAGACAACCCTTTTTACCTGCGCATTTTTCAAGCCTTTGGCCAAGCGTGCCGTTTGCGCCAAGAACATCGATCGACACTTGCACCAACGCCATTCACAGCCACGGCCTGATGGCTGCTTCCAACCCGGTAACTGCTCATGACTGATAACCACCCCCTGCCCACACCCACCAACTTCAGCGAATTGGAAAATTGGCTGAATGTTCACCGCGTCACCGAAGTGGAATGTCTGGCCCCCGACTTGACCGGGGTGGCCCGCGGAAAAATCCTGCCGCGCGTCAAATTCACCGAAGACCGTGGCATGCGCCTGCCCGAGGTGGTGGTGGCGCTGGGCGTGACTGGTGAATTTCCAAAATCCGGCCCCTACTACGACGTCATCAACCCGAACGACCGTGACATGCATTTGCAACCAGATCCGACCACGGTGCGCATCGTGCCCTGGGCCTCGGACCCAACGGCGCAAGTCATTCACGACTGTTATGACCGCTACGGTAAATTGATCCCCTTCGCGCCGCGCAGTGTGTTGCGCCGAGTTTGCGATCTTTACACCGAGATGGGTTTGGAGCCCGTGGTCGCCCCCGAGCTTGAGTTTTACTTGGTGGCACGCAACCCCGACCCCAACTCGTTGCTGCACCCCCCCATTGGCCGCAGTGGCCGCGCCGAGACCTCCAGGCAGGCCTACAGCATTGACGCGGTGAACGAGTTCGACCCGTTGTTTGAAGAAATTTACGACTACTGCGAAAAAATGGGTCTGAACGTAGACACCTTGATTCACGAAGTGGGTGCTGGCCAAATGGAAATCAATTTCTTCCATGACCACCCGCTGGGTTTGGCCGACGAAGTGTTTTTCTTCAAACGCACGGTGCGCGAAGCCGCCATGCGGCACAACATGTACGCCACCTTCATGGCCAAACCGATTGCTGGTGAACCGGGCAGCGCCATGCACATCCACCAAAGCATTGTGGACAAGCAAAGCCGGCGCAACATTTTCAGCAACGCCGATGGCACACCCTCCGAATCCTTTTTCAACTACATCGGTGGTTTGCAAAAACACGTGCCCTCGGCCATGGCCTTGGTCGCCCCTTACGTCAACAGTTACCGCCGTCTGGCCCGCCACACGGCTGCACCCATCAACATTGAATGGGGCGAAGACAACCGCTCGGTGGGTTTTCGCTCACCCCTGTCCACCCCCGAGGCGCGTCGCATTGAAAACCGCGTCATCGGCGCCGATGCCAACCCCTATGTGGCCTTGGCCATGACTTTGGCCTGCGGCTACCTGGGACTGAAAAACAAATTGCCCGCCAAAGCGGAAATGAAAGGCGACGCCTATTTGGCCCCCTATGCCTTGCCGCGCAGTTTGGGTGAGGCCCTCGAGTGGTTGCGCCGCGACGACGCTTTGCGAGAGGTGTTGGGCGATGAGTTCGTCACTGTTTACACCGAGATCAAAGAAACCGAGTTTGAAGAATTCATGGAAGTGATTTCTCCCTGGGAACGTGAGCATTTGCTGCTGCACGTTTGATCTGAGCTGG